>JAEZSJ010000264.1 GCA_023443985.1 Verrucomicrobiota bacterium
GCCGCCCCGGCCCAACGCCACCCGCCGCCGCGCTCCGCCACCCCGCGCCGCGCGAGCGCGGCCGCCACGGCGCCGAACGCCGCCGTCGCGTAGTGGTAGTAGTCATGGATTCGGTACAAGTTCGAGAACACCAGCGGGCCGCCGAGGAAGCAGCCAACTGCCGCCAGGGCGGGGCCGCGCCAACGCGGGGTCGACGCGACCAGTGCCGCGCCGCCGATCGCCGCGGCCCACCACGGCATCAGCGCCTGGGACCAGTGGCCCGCCAGCGCGCGCCAGAACGCCGGGTCGAGGCGTTCGCCGGCGGAGCCGAAGTTGAAGGCCGCGAGGTTGCCCGACACCAGGAACGCCGCGAGCGGGTTCTCCGCCTTCACCGCGTCGGCGAAGGCGACCCAGGCCAGCCCGAGCGCCAGCGGCGGCCCGGCGAGCAGCAGCCCCCGCCCCGCCGCCGTAACCAGAACTTGGATCCTGCCGCCGCGCGGCGCCCGCCGCACTTCCCACAGCAACGCGAACGCGAGCCCGGGCAGAAACACCGCCCAGGTCGTGCCCTTGACCAGCGCCGCCAGACCGCCGCCCAGCCACGCGAGCGCGAGCCAGCCGCGCGACGGTTTCTCCCGCCACTGCAGCGCCGCACCGAGGAACCAGGCGGCCCCCGCCCACGCGAGCGACTCGATCAGCACCGCGCGGGAGTAGAAGAGATAGACGGGCGCCGCGAACAACGGCAGCAACGCCAGGCAGGCCCGCCCGCGCCCAGCACCCAGCGCCCGCAAGGCCAGCCACGCGCCGCCAAGCCCCAGGTAGAACGCCGCGAGGCTCACCGCGCGGCCGGCCTGCGCCGTGGGCCAGCCGGTGGCCGCCCCCACTCGGACGGCGAGCCACTGGTACAACGGAAACTCCATCGGAATCGACCACGGCTTGCCGAGCACGGGCGTCGCATAGTCGAGCCGGAAGCCGTCCTGGCGCATGGCGTCGATCGTCAACGCCGTCTGCGCCTGGCGGAAACCATGCCCGAGCAGGCCCGGGATCTCCCAGCCGCGCAGCGCGCAGGCGAGATGCCCCGCCAGGGCGGCCACGAGCAACGCCGCCGCCAAGGCGGTGCGCATTCTGGGGTTCCAAGGTCCGCACATCGGCGCAAGATGCGACCCGGCGGAGTGCACGGCCGCAAGCCGGAAGCGGACCGCCGCCCGCCGGCCCGGCCGCGCGCCCGGTCCCGTCCCGCCGCGGATAACGGTCAACCCCGCCACCGTTGAGCCGATGAACAACGCGAACCAGAGCGCCGCCCTGCCGATGAAGCTCGAAATCCGGCTCGCCATCCTCTTCGGCTGTCTGCTCGCCATCTTCCTCGGCGTGCTCGCGCTGCAGCACCCCTCCCAGCGGCGGAGCGCGTTCGAGCTGCAAACCGAGATCGCCGGCGACAAAGCCCGCCAGCTCGCCCGCGCCCTCGCGCTCACCGGCAGCACACTCGAACGTTTCGCCGCCGATTACACCCAGTGGGACGAAATGGGCGCGTACGTGCAAACCGCCGATCCCACCTGGGCCGAGATCAACCTCGACCAGAGCCTCGTCAGCTGGCGTTTCCACGGACTGTGGGTCTTCTCGCCGGAGAAGCGCCTGGTGTCCCGCCATCTCCGCGTCCCCCTTTGCGCCGACGATGTCGCCGCCTTTCCCAGAACCGAGATTCTCGCCCACATCACCAGCGCCGAGCACACGCACTTCTTCCTCCGCACCCCGCGGGGACTGCTCGAGATCCGCGGCTCCGCGATCCACCCTTCGGACGAGCGCCGCAACGCGGAGCCACCGCAGGGCTGGCTGGTGGTGGCCCACTGGTGGTCCCCGAACCTGGTCGCCCAACTCGGCGAGCTGACGGACAGCACCGTCACCATCGTGTCCGCGACCCCGGCCACGCCGTCGGCCGAGCTCGGGCCGAAGATCACCGCCAACCTGCCGCTCCCCTCCTGGGACGGGCGACCCGCCGCCCACCTCGAGCTCGAGCACACCAGCCCGCTACTCATCAACATGAGCGCCTACGACCGCGGCGAAAGCTATCTGCTCTTCGGCTTCGGCCTGGTGTTCCTCGCCTGCGCCGCAATCTGCACGCACTACTGGGTGCGGCGCCCCTTGCACCTGATCCAGCGCAGCCTTGTGTCCAGCCGGCCCGAGCTGGTCGCGCCACTCGAGGGGCACCGCGACGAGTTCGGCCAAGTCGCCCGGCTCGTGCGCACGGTCTCCGAGCAACGCCACGCCTTGAGCCGCGAGGTCGAGGACCGCACCTTCGCCGAATCCGAACTGCGCCACGCGATCGCGGAGCGGGCCGCCCTCGGCCGCGATCTCCACGACGGCGTCATCCAATCCATCTACGCCATCGGCATGGCGCTGCAGGGAATCCGCCCGTTGCTGCACGCCGCTCCCGACGAGGCCCAGCAACGCCTCGAAGCCTGCGTCGACGGGCTCAACCGCACGATCACCCAGCTGCGCGGCTACATCGCCGGCCTCGAGGCGGACGACAACGCCCCACCCTCGCTGGCCGAAGGACTCCAGACCCTGCTGCGCGAAGTGCGCCCGGCGCGGACGGTCGACTACTCCGTGCAACTCGATCCGGCGCTCGCCGCCGCCTTGCGCCCGGACGAGATCGTGCAACTGCTCTACATCGCCCGCGAGGCGATCAGCAACTCCGTACGCCACGGTCTCGCCCGGCACATCGCGCTCGCGCTCGCCCGCGTGGACGGTGAAACCGTGTTCTCCATCACCGACGACGGCATCGGCTTCGATCCCGCCGCTTCCTCCGGACGCGGGCACGGCCTCGACAACATGACCCGCCGCGCGGAGGAGATCGGCGCCTCCCTCACCATCGAGGCGGCGATCGCCCGCGGAGCTTGCTTGCGCGTGGAACTGCCCCGCGCCACCAACGAGACCGCCTCCCCGCCCACCGGGACGCCATGACCTCCGCCGCCCACCGCCTCCGGATCCTGATCGTCGACGACAGCGAGCTCGTCCGCATGGGCCTGCACACGCTGCTCTCCGGGTATCAGGAAATCGACGTCGTCGCCGAGGCCGACTCCGCCGCCGCCGCGCTGCGGGAGTTCCGCGCCCACCGCCCCGACCTCGTGCTCCTCGACCTGCGCCTGCCCGACGGCAACGGCTGCGACATCTGCCGGCAGATCCAGCGGGAGCACCCCGACTGCCGTATCCTTGTTCTCAGTTCGCTGCTCGACGCCCGCTCGGTCTCGGAAGCGATCACCGCCGGCGCGCACGGCTACCTGATCAAGGACATCAACGGTCCCGGCCTGGTGCAGGGCATCCTCGATGTCGCCGCCGGCCGGACGGTGCTCGCGCCGGCGATCACCTCGCAGGTGATCACGATGATGCGCACCAACCAGCATCAGGAGCAGCTCCGCAAACGCTACGAGTCGCTCTCCGCCCAGGAGCAGCGCGTGCTCGCGCATGTCGCCCGCGGCCTCACGAACAAGGAAGTGGCCCAGGAGCTTGGCCTGAGCGAGAAGACGGTGAAGAACTACCTGAGCAATCTCTTCGAGAAGCTGCAGATCGCCCGCCGGTCCCAGGCGGTTGCGTTCTACGCTGAGGTGAAGTCCTGAGGCGCGCCCTCGCGCGGCGGTCGAGCCGGGCGTTCACCCCGTGGGGTTTCAGGGACTTCCGGCCCTAGCGTTTCAGGGAGCCAAGTTCGGCATCCGACCATTACCGCCTCGCCGCGGCTGAACGATACTGGAGCCATGAAAAAGTCGGCTCCGCCCACGAGCTCGCGACAAGGCTTCACCCTGATCGAGGTGATGATGGCCGCGTTCGTCATGGTCGTCATGTTCCTCGGCACGCTGAGCGCCCTGCAGCACGGCTTCCAACTCCTCGACAACGCCCGCAACACCACCCTCGCCGGTCAGGTGATCCAGAGCGAACTCGAGGACATCCGCCTCAAGTCGTGGGCCACGATGCCGACGACCGGGCCGATCGATCTCACCACTTCCGTCGCCGAGGGGCTCAGCGCCCAGGAACGCGCGGCGTTGTCCGACCGCTTCACCGCCACGCGCACCGTCACCGGTGTGAGCGGCCGTGAGACCGATTTCCGCCGCATCGTGATCAGCGTCGCCTGGAAGGACGTCGCCGGCCGCGGACACCGGCGCTCGTACGAGACCCTCGTCGGACGCAACGGCCTGTCCGACTACTTCGTCACCACCCACGGCCAGAGCTCCACCACGCCATGAAAACCAACTCCCGTCGCGGCGTCACCCTCGTCGAGCTCATGATCGCGATGGCGATCAGCGGGCTCGTGCTCGCCGGCGTGATGAGCACCTACCTGTTCATCGCCCGCAGCTCGGTGCGTGTCTCGAACTACACGACCATGGAACGCGAGGCCACGCTCTCGCTCGAGCGACTCGGCCGCGAAGTCCGCATGGCCGAGGCGCTGGTCTCCTCCGGCTCTCCGTTGGACTCCGTCAAGCTCACGATTCCCAACAACAGCGGCACCGGTTCGCATGAAGTCACCTACACCTACAGCGCTACGGCCGGCACGCTCACCCGCATCGAGGGCTCCGAGAAGACGGTGCTGATTCGCAACATCCAGGCCGGTTCCTTCAGCTTCAAGCGCTTCGACAAGCTGCAGAACAGCCTCGATCTGCCCGGCACGGTGCTCCCCGACTACAGCACCAAACAGCTGCAGGTGACCCTCACGATCGCGCCCGACACCAAGGGCCTCGTCGCCGCCACCACCAAGCGCGTCATCTCCTCCCGTTTTGTTCTCCGCAACCTCTGACCCACGCAGCATATGAATCATCATTCCCTCCGTTCCCAGCGTGGTAGCGTGCTCATGGTCGCCATGGTGCTCGGGCTCGCGCTCGTGTTCCTCGTCGGCAGCTATGTCAGCCTCACGATGGATGCCTTCCGGTCCTCCGATCGGAGTTTCCACTACAACACCGCCTTCAACCTCGCCGAAGCCGGCCTCGAGGAGGCGCTCTGGGCCCTCAACAACAAGGATTGGACGAAACGCACCTGGGCGGAGGTCGGCAGCGACCGTGTGCTCACCGGCAGCCTCAGCGAATCCGAGCTGACCGCCTCCCACAGCGTGCGCGGCTACTTCAACGTCTTCGTCGCCCAGGCGACCGGCGGCACGCCCGTCATCACCGCCGAAGGTGTCGTCCGCCCCGTCATGGGGTCGGAGATCCGCAAGCAGATCCGCGTCAACGCCAAGAACGCCAACATCTTCATGCCGCCTTTCACCGCGATCACGCGGCTCGACCTCAACGGTGGCCAGATCGACAGCTACCGCATGGCCGACGGCGACTACACCACCGCCGCACGCCGTTACGAGACCACCGTCGCCAGCCCGACCATCAACATCGGCAACGTCGACATCGGCAGCCCGGCCGACATCTTCGGCTACGTGACTGTCGGCGTGGGCACCGACCAATCGGCGGATTTCATCAACCGCATCAAAGGCAGCGTCACAGGCGAGACCACCACCGCCGGGCAAGATGGCGTCATCACCGCCGGCTCCAATCTCGTCGACACCAACCGCATCGCCTTCGACTTCATCCAGGACTTCCCGGTCACCGAAGCCCCGGTGGATCCGTTCATCGATCCCCTCCCCGCGGCCGACGCCAACGGCTTGATCGTCCTCGGCGACCCCACCGGCGCCACCACGAAGCGCTACCAGTTCGCCGGCGACTTCAAGGCGGCCAACGGCACGACGATCCTCGTCGTCGGCCCCGTCGAGATCAAAGCCCTCGCCGACTTCGATGTCCCCGGCCAAGCGCAGTTCACCGTGCTCAACGGCACCTACACCACGACCGCCACCAAGACCACCCCGAGCAAGACGTACAACTCCACCAACGCCTCGGCGACGATCTATGCCTACGGCGACCTCGCCATCTCCGGAAACGGAGCGGCCGTCGGCGGCACCATCCCGGGTACGAACATCAGCACCGATCCGACCAAGCTCCAGATCTTCGGCATGTCCCCGACCCTGCAGAACTTCAGCATCGGCGGCAACGGCAACCTCGCGGCCGCGATCTATGCGCCGAATGCCGATGTGAAGTTCAACGGCGGCGGCTCCAGCGGCTACTTCGCCGGCGCCACGGTGGCCAACAACATCACGGTCGATGGCAAGGGCTACCGCGTCCGCTTCCCCGAGGAGATGGCCGACATGAACACCGCCACCACCTACAAGATCTCCCGCTGGGTCGAGCTCACCAACCGCGGCGCCTGGCACCAGTTCTGATCGCCGCCGGCACCGATCGATCCCCCCCCGATAATAGCGAACCCCGGCGGGTTTCCCCGCCGGGGTTCATCGTCTTCGCCCGGCTCGCACCGCGCAAAGAATGGTCTCGAAACCTGTAAGCCAGATTCTGTCCGCCGCCTTGCGGCGACGGCGCATCCATTTTTCTCGGGCGCCTTGCAGCGCCCGCCCGCGGCTGCGACCGCCGGCGTGAGCCGGCCGCGCGCAACGGGTGCGACCTACCCGGGACGTGTTCGGCGGGCCGCCGCGTCCCCTATTTGGCCTTGCACCGGGTTGGGTTTCTCGTGCCGCCGGCGTCACCGCACGGCGCGGTGGGCTCTTACCCCACCTTTTCACTATCACCCCTCTCCAATCTCAGATCGGGGATCTCAGATTACAGAAGGGCTACCTGTTTTCTGTGATACTGTCCGTCGCGCCGCCTTGAAACGACGCTCCCCCGCTTGCGAGGGGAACCCTGCCCTGTGGTGTCTGGACTTTCCTCTCGGTTCAAAGAACGAAGCGAATGCGCGGATCCGAGACCGCGCGCAACGTGCGTTGTCCCCGCCCCCGCGGCAACTGCGGAATGCGTCCGCCGTCCGGCGCTCGCGGAACCCTCGATCCGGCCCCCGGTGCCCGCCATCGAGCCCTCGCCGCTCGACCGCCTGGTTCCCGCCTCAGCTCTCCCAATAGACGAGCCGGCCGCAGTTGTCGCAGTACACGAGCTTGGTGCCCACCCGGGCGTCGGTGCCCACGCCGTTGGAAACCTTCAGGTGGCAGCCGAAACACTTCTGGTCGCGCAGCGGCACGACGACCGGCAGCGGCACGCGTTTCACGATGCGGCCATACGCCTCCAGCGCGGGCGCCGGCACGTCCGCCCGGGCGCTCTCGAGGTCCGCCTGCAATGCCGCGAGCTGCGTGCGCAACGTCGCCTCCTTCTCCTGAAAAAGTTTGATCCGCCCCTCGTGCACGGCGATCGCCTGCGCCACGACACCCTCGGCCTCCTTCACGGCCTTCTTTGCCTCGTCGATCGCGTACATCGCCTCGAGTTCCTTCTCTTCGAGCGCGCCGATCTCGGCCAGCCCGGCGTCAATCTGGTGGCCGAGCGCCTGATACTCGTCGTTCTTCCGCACCTCGAGCTGCTGCGTCTTGAACCGCGCCACCTTCGCCTCGGCCCCGCCGATCTCGTTCTCCAGCGCCTTGCGGCTCGCCTCGGCCTCGCGCAGCGCCGCCTTCGACGCTTCCAGACCGGCCTTCTCCTCCTCGATCTTCCGGCGGACAGCGGCGATCTCGTCCGGCGTCCGCTTGATCTGCTCCTCGAGCGACAACCGCCGCTGGTCGCGATCCTGATAGACGAGAAGTTTCTCAATCGCGGGTGAAAGCATGGTCGCGGTGATGCCGTGCGCGCAAAAGCCGGTCAATCCCGCATCCGGCGAGTTGGTGTTTGCCCGCCCCCCGTCGGCAGGCGGCGGTCCCTGTCGGCCGGAGCGCCGACCCGCCTTGCCCGCCGGTTCAGCCGCCGCGCGAAATTCAGGCCGGCGGTTCGTCATCGGCCGGCCACGGCAGGCGTCCTGAGGCGCAGGAACGCGCGCGATCAGATGTAGTACATCGGTTCGGAGTTGGGCAGCGCGAGCTTGTCGAGGGTGATCCCCCGCGCCGTCGCCTCCATCGCCCCACGCACCTCGGACCAAGCCGCCGCCACGCGTTTTCCGGAACGACCCTGCTTGCCGGAACCGAACTCGAGCAGGGCCCCGTCCACCAGACTCACGATGTCGAAGAGCGTGATCAGATCGGGCGACCGGGCGAGCGTGTAGCCCCCCTGCTTGCCCCGCCGGCTGAGGATCAGTCCGCCCTCCCGCAACTCGCCCAAGATTTGCACCATGTAGTTCGCGGGTACGGCCTCCTCCTCGGCCATCGTCTCGATGTGCGCCAACTCGCCTTTGACCTGCAGGCGCGCGATGTGCGCCAGAACACGGCAGGCGTACTCGACTTTGACCGAAAGTTTCACGGGACCAACCGGTTAGGCCCGAATCCTCGGCGAGCAACCAAAAATTGGAGTTCGCCTGCCATCGAGCGCGTGCCGCCCGGCCCATTCCTGCGTCGAAGCCTCCGGTTCGGACCGTCCCCGGGGTGGAAGTTGTTCTTGTGTCCCCCGCCCAAAAAAAGACACTTTCAGCCTTTAAGCACACCCTCATGGCCGTACCTGAAG
>JAEZSJ010000314.1 GCA_023443985.1 Verrucomicrobiota bacterium
ACGCCGCCGCCCGCCGCCCCCCCCGGGGGGGGGCGGGGCACGAGTCCGACAAGATCGTGCGGTTCGCGCAGTCGTCGGCGGGCGGCGAGGAACCCGGAGACATCGCCACCGCCGAGGAGGTGATGCCGGCGCTCGAGGCCAGCGTATTGCCGAGCGACCCGTTTCTGGCCGCGGTGGCGAAGCTGTACCGGAGCGCGGGCCGGCTGGCGGCAGGCTCCGCCCTGGTCGGCACGCGGCTCGACGCCGTCGCCTGAGGGCGGCGATGCCCGCGGCCTCGGCTGCAAATCCGCGCTCGCCCGGAGGAGGGCGGCGGCCAACGTCGTGGGCGTGACTCCGCTCCGCATCGCCACCCGCAAGAGCCCGCTCGCGCTGGCCCAGACCCGGCTCGTCGCCGCGCATCTGGGCGCCCGCCTGCCGGACGTGGTCTTCGAGCCGCTGAAGATCACCACGACCGGGGACCGGCGGCTCGAGTGGTCGCTCGAGAAGCAGGGAGGAAAGGGGCTCTTCACGGCCGAGATCGAGCAGGCGCTGCGCGACGGCGAGGCGACGTTGGCGATGCACAGCGCGAAGGATCTGCCCGGCGAGGACGCCGCGGGCGACCTCGTGGTGGTCGGCTACCTGCCGCGCGAGGATCCGCGCGACGTGCTGGTGCTGCGTGCCGGTATCGAAAAACCGGCGACTCTGGCCACGGGCAGCCCGCGGCGCCGCAGCCAGATCGCGCTGCGGTTTCCCGCGCTGCGGTTCTCCGAGATCCGCGGCAACGTCGACACGCGCCTGGCCAAGATCGCGCGCGGCGAGGCCGACGGCACGATCCTCGCGCAGGCCGGTCTCAGCCGCCTCGGCATCCACGCGTGGCCGGGGGTGACGTTCCAGCCGCTCGCGCTCGACGAGATGGTGCCGGCGGTCGGGCAGGGCGCCGTGGCGGTGCAGTGCCGCCGGGAGGACGCGCCGCGGTTCGCCCCGCTGCTCGACGCGGCGACGCGCGAACTGGTGGAGGTGGAACGGGCGTTCCAGTCGCTCGCCGGCGCCGGTTGCCAGATGGCGTTCGCCGCGCACGCCACGCCCGACGGGCTGGTGCGGATCTTCCACGAGTCCTGCGGCCGGCGGAACGTGCGCCGCGACGGCACCCCGCCCGTTGACTTCGCCCGCCGCGTCCTCAAGGAGCTTGGGCTTCCATGACCGAATCCGCCGCCACCTCCGCGCCGCGTCCGCTGCAAGGCCGCCGCATCGTCATCACCCGCGCCCGGGAGCAAGCCGGCGAGCTGCGCGACAAGCTCGCCACGCTCGGCGCGACGGTGATCGAGCTGCCGTTGATCGAGATCGTGTCGGCGGCGGATGCCGAGACGAGTGACGAAGTCTTCGGCGACGTTGCAAGCTACCAGTGGCTGGTGTTCACCAGCCCGAACGGCGTGCGCTTCTTCTTCGCCGAGTTTTTCCGGCGGTTCCGCGACATCCGCGCCCTCGGCGGCGCCCGGATCGCGGTGGTCGGCCCGGGCACGGCGCGCGAGCTCACCGCGCTGCATCTGGACGTGGATGTCATGCCCCAGGAGCATGTGGGCGAGGCGTTGGTCGAGGCGCTCGGCGCCTTCGAGTCGATGGACAACCTGAAGGTCCTCGTCGTGACCGGGGACCGGAACCGCGACGTGGTGGTCAAGGGGCTGGAGGAGCAGCGTGCGATCGTCGACCAGCTGCCGGTCTACGCCACCGAGGACGTCGAGGCCGGCGGTTCGGCGGCCGCGGCGGACTTCCGTCAGCACGGGGCGGATGCGATCCTTTTCGCCAGCGGCTCGGCGGTGGAGTCTTTCGTCAAACAGGCCTCCACGCTCGCGCCGCGCACCGCGGCGAAGCGGCCGCTGGACGGCAGCCTCGGCCCGGTGACGACCGAGGCCATGCGCCGCGCAGGCGTGCCGGTGGACTTCGAGGCGGCGGAGGCGACGATGGACGGCCTTGTCGCCGCGGTCGTGAAGAAGTTGGGAACCTGATACGGTCTCGCCACAGGCGGGCGGCGGCCCGCGAGTGGCGAGCGCCCGATCGACGCGGGGCGGTCCGCCGTTCGGGAGGGGGCGTTGCTTGGCGCCTGGGCCGCTCGAGGCGGACCGCGTTCGCGGTGCGCGGGGAGGGCTCCGGCGCGCGTGCCTCGGGCCGCGCCAGCTTCCCACGGCACAGCCCGGAGGGGATTGCTCCATGGTGCGGCGGGCCGGCGCTCCGATGTTCGTCCGGCCGGGCCGCGATATCGTACGCGGCATGGACTCCTCGACCACACCCACCCGTCGGCGCGGACGCACCCGCGGCCCTGTCGCCTCCTCGAAGATCACGGTCCCCGACGGCGACAGCGTGAAGGTCGTGCGCGCCGTGACGATCCTGCGGCCGGCGGCCGAGCTGTACGCGTTCTGGCGGCAGGTGGAGAATCTGGCGCAGATCATCAAGCACCCCTGCAGCATCGTGCGGGTGTCGGACACGGAGTCGCGGTGGAGCGCCAGCGCCCCGCCGGGCGACCGGCGCATCGAGTGGACTTCGCTCGTGATCAACGACGAGCCGCCGCGACTCATCGCATGGCGCTCGGCGGAGGGCGCGGAAATCGCCCACGCGGGCTCCGTGCGGTTCGACCCGGCGCCCGGGGACGAAGGCACCGAGGTGACGGTGGCATTCGAATACAACCCGCCCGGCGGGCAGCTCGCGGCGCTGCTGGCCAAGTTCACCGACAAGGAGGCCGGTCAGCAGGTCGCGGAGACGTTGCGCCGTTTCAAGGCGCTCATGGAGGCGGGCGAGATCCCGACCATCGACGGCCAGCCGGCCGGCAGCCCGCAGAACGAGGATGCCCTCGGTGCCGCGGACGACCAGGAGGCCCGCCCATGAAGGCCGCGTGCTGGATGGGCAAGCGGCGGGTCGAGGTGCAGGAGGTGCGCGAGCCCCGGATCCTGAATCCGCGGGACTGCATCGTGAAGATCACCTCCACCGCGATCTGCGGCTCCGACCTGCATCTCTACAGCGGCTTCGTGCCGACGATGGAGAAGGGCGACATCCTCGGCCACGAGTTCATGGGCGAGATCGTCGAGGTGGGATCGGCGGTGAAGCAGCGCAGGGTCGGTGATCGCGTGGTGGTGCCGTTCACGATCGCCTGCGGCGGCTGCCACCACTGCCGGCGCCAGGAATGGTCCTGTTGCGACAACACCAACCCGAATGCGGCGATGGCGGAGCTGGTCAACGGCCACTCCGGCTCGGCCCTGTTCGGCTACTCCCACACCTACGGCGGCTACGCCGGCGGCCAGGCGCAATATGCGCGCGTGCCGTTCGCCGATGTGGGCCCGATCAAGATCGAGAGCGACCTGCCCGACGAGAAGGTACTGTTCCTCTCCGACATCTTCCCGACCGGCTACATGGCGGCGGAGAATTGCGCCATCGAGCCCGGCCGCTCCACCGTCGCGGTGTGGGGGTGCGGCCCGGTGGGCCAGTTCGCCATCCGCAGCGCGCTTCTGCTCGGCGCGGCGAAGGTGATCGCGATCGACCGCGAGCCCGAGCGGCTCGCCATGGCCAAGGCGGCCGGAGCGTATCCGCTCGACGAGAGCGAGGTCGACATCCACGAGCGGCTGAAGGACCTCACCGGCGGGCGCGGCCCCGACGCTGCCATCGACGCCGTGGGCATGGAGGCGCACGGCTCCCTCTACGACACGGTGAAGCAGCGCCTGAAGCTCGAGCAGGACCGGCCGTATGTGCTGCGGCAGGCGATGCGGGCGGTGCGCAAGGGCGGCGTGCTGTCGATCCCCGGCGTGTACACCGGCATGGTGGACAAGATCCCGTTCGGCGCGGCCTTCGCCAAGGGGGTCACGTTCAAGATGGGGCAGACGCACGTGCACCGCTACCTCCGGCCATTGCTCGAGTTGGTCGAGGGCGGACGCATCGATCCGTCGTTCGTGGTCACCCATCGTTATCCACTCAGCCGTGCGGCGGAGGCGTATGAAACCTTTCGCGACCGCACCGACGGCTGCATCAAGGTCGTGCTCGATCCGTCCTCGTGAACCAACAACCCCCAACCCTCCCGCCATGAACGCTCCCGCCACCCCCGTCAGCACCCAGTCCAACGCCGACCGCGTGCGGAAACGCACGCACCCCGAGTTCAACCGGCTCATCGACGCCCGTACCGAGGAGAACGTTGCGCGGTACCGCGGCCGGCCGCGCACGGAGATCGTGAATCGTATCCGCGAGCTGGACCGAGAGTGGGACATCGAACGTGTCCTCGAGACGAACGCCTCCTCGCTCGCGCTCGCCGGCGTGCTGCTCGGTGCCACGGTGAGCCGCCGCTGGCTCGCGCTGCCGACCGCCGTGCTCGGCTTCCTGCTCATGCATGCGACGCAGGGCTGGTGCCCGCCGCTGCCGTTCTTCCGGGCGCGCGGGATCCGCACCCGCGGCGAGATCGACCAGGAGAAGTTCGCGTTGCTGCGCGAACTCGAGCGCGGTCCGTGAGCGGCGGCGGCGCGCCTCACGCTCCGCGGCGGAAGCGCGCGGGCGGAGTGCCGGACCAGCGACGAAACGCGGTCGAGAAGGAGTAGACGGACCCGTAGCCCACCCGCGCGGCGATCTCGTCGAGTTTCTCCGGCGTGTTCCGCAGCATCGTGCTCGCGCGCCGGAGGCGCAGGTGCGTGAGGTGGCCCTGCGGGCTGCGTTGGTGATACCGCTGGCAGAGGCGCCGGAGATGCTCGGTGCTCACGCAGGCGATCCGCGCCATCTCGACCACCGACCAGTCGTGCGCCAGGTCGGCTTCGACCCGGCTCCAGAGCCGGCCGAGCCGCTGGTCGACGCGATCGGTGCCCGCGAGGCGCCGCGCGGCCAGATCGAGCAGCGTGACGAGCGACGCCAAGGCGGCCGGCTGCGCCGGCCCGGCGCCCTCACGGGTGAGCATCCGGAGAATGGTGACAAAGTCGCTGCCGTCGGCAGTCAAGAGCTCCGGTTGCCGGCCGGGCAGGGCGGGGCGCTCGCGTGAGTCGTCGAAAAAGACCCAGGCGAGGCGCCACGGACCGTCGCCGACGATCTCGAAGGCATGGTGGGCGCCCACGGGCGCCAGCAGGACTTGGCCGGGTCGCCACTCCGCCGCGCGCCCGCCGATGAGCGTGCGGCCACGCCCTGCGATCGAGACGACCAGGTGGCTGTGCACCGAGGTGAGGCGGACCATTCGGTACGGCGCGTACAACGTGCTGTCGCCGATCCAGACGAAGGGTGCGTTTCGCAAAACCGGGTAGTCCGCACTGTCGAGCATATGCTCCTGGCAGCGGCGGCCGATGAGGTGGGTTTCGCGAAAAAACTCGGGCGGTGGGCGCATTGGCCGGCGAAGTGTTTTATGGTTAAATGCGCGGGTCGGCCCGGCGGCAATCGCCAACCGGGCGGCTCCTCCCGCCATGTCCTTTTCACCACGTGCTTCCTCCCTGCGGCGCCGCCGCCTCGCCGGTGCACTGCTCGGCGTCCTCGCCCCCACGATCATGCTGCCCCAAGTCGTCCAGATTCGCGATGCCGCCGCCGCTGCAGGCGACGCGTCGATCCAAGTGTGCGCCACGCTCCCCGCCGCCCGTCTCACGGTCGCGCTTCCGGGCGAGGTGCGCCTGCGCGCCGGGCTGTTTCGCGAGCGCCGGGAGCTCACCAAGGGATACGTGCTCCGGCTCAAGACGGAGGATCTGCTGCAGAATCATCTGCTCGAGGCCGGCGTGCGCACGGAGAAAACGAGCGGGGAGATGCACCAGGGGTGGGAGGCTCCGCAGTGCCAGTTGCGCGGGCATTTCGCGGGGCATTGGCTCTCGGCGGCGGCGCATTTCGCGGCGACCGATCGCGACCCGCTGTTGAGCGCCCGCGCGGGCGAGGTGATCGAGGGCCTCCAGCGTTGCCAGACGCTCAACGGCGGCGGTTGGGTGGGATCGATCCCGGAGAAGTATCTGGACATCCTCGCGGCGGGCCGGCCGATCTGGTCGCCCCAATACACGGTGCACAAGACCATGATGGGGCTCTTCGATGCCTACCTTTACCTCGGCCGGGAGGATGCGCTCGCGGTGGCCACGCAGTCCGCCGACTGGTTTCTGGCGTGGACCGAGCAGGCGATGCGGGCGGGGCACAGCGAGGCCATCTATGGCGGGGAATGCGCGGGCATGCTGGAGTTGTGGTCCGAACTCTACGGAGCCACGAAGGATCCGCGCTATCTGACGCTCGCCGCGCGCTATGGCATGCCGGATCTCTTCCGCTCGCTGCTGGCCGGCGGCGATCCGCTGAGCAATGCCCATGCAAACGCGAGCATCCCGTGGATCCAAGGCGCCGCCCGGCTGTACGAGGTGAGCGGGGACCCCCGTTACCGGGAGATCGTCGAACGCTTCTGGGCGCAGGCGGTGGAGCGGCGCGGGATGTTCGCCACCACGGGCAACAATGCCGGTGAATACTGGATACCGATGGGCCGGTTCGACCGCTTCCTCGGCAGCCGGACGCAGGAGCATTGCACCGTCTACAACATGATCCGGGTCGCGCAGTATCTCCTGCGCTGGACCGGCGACAGCCGCTATGCGGACTACATCGAGCGTGCGCTCTACAACGGCATCCTCGCCCAGCAGAACCCGTACACCGGTGCGGTGTGCTATTTCCTGCCACTGCAGCCCGGCGCGAAGAAGACCTGGGGCAGTGAGACGCGCGATTTCTGGTGCTGCCATGGCACGCTCGTGCAGGCGCAGGCGCTGTTCGAGGATCTTATCTACTACCGCGCCGCCGATGGCGTGACCGTTTCGCAGTTCATCGCCTCGCAGGCGAATTTCGGTGCGCCGGCTGCGGAGATCCGTCTCGTCCAGACGGTCGACGCGAGCGCCGCGGCGGCGGATTCCGAGGGCGGTGACGCCCGGTCGGCGCTGGCGGTGGAGTTGACGGTTGCCTCGGACCGGGCGGAACCTTGGACCCTCCGAATCCGGCGGCCCGCCTGGGCCGTCGGTGATCCCAAGGTCCAGGTGGATGGACTCCCAGTGGCGCCGGCGGTTTCCGCGGAAGGATTCATCGAGCTCACGCGGGCGTGGAAGTTGTCCCGCGTGCGGGTGACGTTTGCCAAGCGGCTGACGCGCGAGCCGCTGCCGGGCAATCCGCGCCGGTTCGCGCTCCTCGACGGTCCAGTCGTGCTCGCGGCGCTGGCGGACGCGGAGCCGGAGCTGACGAGCGCGGCGGAGATCGTGCCGCAACAAGAGCACCAATACATCGATGGCCGCGAATGGCAGTCGGGCCATTACTGGGCGCGCGCGCGACAGGGCGTGATCCGGCTCAGGCCGATCCACGAAGTCGCCGATGAAACCTATAGCGTGTATTTCGGCGCAGCGGACTGAAGCTCCGCCGGGCGGGTGGTTCGCCGGTGCGCTGCTCAGAGGGAGTGGAGCGCGCTCCTGCTCACCGCGAGGGCGGCTTCCCTCACGGCTTCGCTCATCGTCGGATGCGCATGGATCGTGCGGGCGAGATCCTCGGCGCTGCCGCCGTAGGCCATGTGCGCGACGACTTCGCTGATCAGCTCCCCGGCGCCGCGGCCGAGGATCTGCGCGCCGAGGAGCCGGTCCGTCTTTGCATCGGCGACGAGTTTCACGAAGCCGTCGGCGGCGGAGGCGGCGAGGGCGCGGCCGTTGGCGGCGAAGCTGAACTTGCCCACGCGCACCGCGAGGCCCTTCGCTTTCGCGGCGTCCTCGCCCAGGCCGACACCGGCGATCTCCGGATCGGTGTAGACGATGGCGGGAACGAGGTCCCAATCGATGTGTCCGGCTTTGCCGGCGATCCATTCGGCGACTGCGACGCCGTCCTCCTCGGCCTTGTGCGCCAGCATCGGTCCGGCCACTACATCGCCGATGGCCCAGACCCCTGCAGCGCTGGTGCACAGGCGGGCGTCGACCTTGATGCGCTTCTTCTCGTCGAGTTCGACTCCGGCGGCGGCGAGGCCGAGCCCGTCGGTGAACGGCCGCCGGCCGACCGCCACGAGGACCTTGTCGGCGGCGAACTCGAGCGGCTTCCCGTCCCGTTCGGCGGAGAGCTTGCCGTCGGCGAAGCCGGTGACCTTGGCGCCGGTCTCGATCTTGAGGCCTTGTTTCTGAAGGAGGCGCGTGAAGTTGCGCACGATGTCGTCGTCATAGGCGGCGACGAGCTTGGGGAGAAACTCGACCACCGTGACCTCGGCCCCCAGGCGCGCCCAGACGGAGCCGAGCTCGAGACCGATCGCGCCGCCGCCGACGACGACGAGCCGCTGCGGCACGGAGTCGAAGGCGATGGCCTGGTCGGACGAGACCACGGTGCGGCCGTCGAAGTTCAGGGACGGCAGCTCGACGGGCGCGGAGCCGGTGGCGATGACGATGTTGGTCGCGGTAACCTCCTCGGTCTTGCCGTCGGCGGCCGTCACACGCACGGCTTTCGGACCGGTGAACGTGGCGGTGCCGGTGAACACGGTGATCTTCCTCGCCTTTGCGAGCTGGGCGATGCCGCCGGTCAGTTTGGCGACGATGCCGTCCTTCCGCTTGAGCAGCGCGGGCACATCGATCTCCACGGAGCCCAGCTTGATGCCGCTCTCGGCCGCGTGGTGCTTCGCCCACGCGAAGTGCTCGGTGGCGTGCAGCAGCGCCTTCGACGGGATGCAACCGACATTCAGGCACGTGCCGCCGAGGGTGGGGCGCTTCTCGACGAGCGCAACCTTGAGTCCGAGCTGCGCCGCGCGAAACGCGCACACATAGCCGCCGGGGCCGGCGCCGAGGATGAGGAGGTCGAATGCGGAAGGGTTAGCGGTCATAGGTGAGAGGTGATGGGCGAAGCGGTGCTTGGTGAACGGTTATGGGTGATGGGGCCTGTGGTCACAGACCGATAACCCATGACCTATAACCTCATAACCTTCCTACACTCCGAGCAGCAGTCGCGCGGGATCCTCGATCGCCTGCTTGATCCTCACGAGGAACGTGACGGCCTCCTTGCCGTCGACGAGCCGGTGGTCGTAGCTGAGTGCCAAGTACATCATCGGCCGGATGACGACCTGGCCGTTGAGCGCCACGGGGCGGTCCTGGATCGCGTGCATGCCGAGGATGCCGCATTGCGGCGGATTGAGGATCGGCGTGGAGAGCAGCGAGCCGAAGATCCCGCCGTTGGTGATCGTGAAGACACCGCCCTGGAGATCGCCGAGCCCGATCTTTCCCTCGCGCGCCTTCGTGGCGTAGGAGCCGAGGTCGCGCTCGATCTGCGCCAAGCTCTTGCCGTCGCAGTCGCGGAGCACGGGCACCATGAGACCGCGGTCGGTGGACACGGCCACGCCGATGTCGAAGTAGTTGTTCTGCACGACCGTGTCGCCGTCGAGGCTGGCGTTCACGGAGGGGACCTCGCGCAGCGCGTGCACGGCGGCCTTCACGAAAAGCGACATGAAGCCGAGCTTCACGCCGTGGCGTTTTGTGAAGTCGTCCTGGTACCGCGCGCGCAGCTCGCGCACCGCGGTCATGTCCACCTCGTTGAAAGTGGTGAGCATCGCGGTCTGGTTCTTCGCCTCCACGAGGCGCTCGGCGATCTTCGCGCGCAACGGCGACATCTTGCGGCGGCTGGTGCGCGCGGGCGATTGCGGCTGCGGCGAGGGTGGCACGGACGGAGCGACCTCCGTACTGGGGGCAGCACCACGAGGCTGGGCTGGTGCCGGTGCCTCCGGCCTTTGCTCTTGGGCCTCGGCCTCGCGCAGCATGTCGCCTTTGGTGACGCGTCCGCCCTTGCCGGTGCCGGCGACCGAGGCGGGATCGATCTTCGTCTCCTCGGCCAGCCGGCGGACGGCCGGCGAGACCGGCGCGCCCGCGGTGGCGGGTTTGAGGTTCGGCGTCTCGCGTTTCGAGAAGGAGGCGGCCGGCGCCTCGTCCGGCGCCGGCTCGGCCCCCGGCTCGATGGTGGCGACCACCTGGCCGATCTTCACCTCGGCGCCCTCGGGCACGGCGAGCGTGATGACCCCCTCGGCTTCGGCGAGCCCCTCGGAGGTGATCTTGTCGGTCTCCAGCTCGAACAGCGGCTGGTCCTTCTTCACGCGGGCGCCGTCGCCGACGTGCCATTTGGCGAGAATGCCGGAGACGACCGATTCGCCGAGCGGGGGGATTTTGACTTGGAGCGACATGGCGGGAGAAGGGGCGGTGTCAGATGCTGAATGCCTGCTGGAGGAGTGCGGCCTGCTCGAGCTTGTGGAGGGCGAGCGCACCCACGGCGGGGCTGGCGGAGGCGTCGCGGCCGGCGTAGAGCGGCTTGCGGCCGAAGATCGCCTCGAGCGACGGCGCGAGATGCGTCCATGCGCCCATGTTCTGCGACTCCTCCTGGCACCAGACGAGTTTCGCTTTCGCGTACTTCGCCGCGAGCGCGGCGAGGCGCTCGGTGTGCAGCGGATAGAGCTGCTCGACGCGCACGATCGCGGCAGCGGCGTCGGGGGTCTTGGCGCGTTGCTCAAGCAGGTCGTAGTAGACCTTGCCGGAGCAGAGGATGAGCCGCTGCTCGGCCCCGGTGGCGGAGCTGTCGTCGATGATCTCCAGGAAATGGCCGGAGGCTAGATCGTCGAGGTGGGAGACGGCGACCGGGTTGCGCAGCAGGCTCTTTGGCGACATCACGACGAGCGGCTTCTTGAAGTCGCGGCGCATCTGGCGGCGCAGCGCATGGAAGAACTGCGCGGGCGTGGTGAGGTTGCAGACCTGGAGGTTGTTCTCCGCGCAGAGCTGGAGGAAACGCTCCAGGCGGGCGGAGGAGTGCTCGGGGCCCTGGCCCTCGTAGCCGTGGGGCAGGAGCAGCACGAGGCCGCTGTGTCGTTGCCACTTGGATTCAGCGGAGACGATGAACTGGTCGATGATGCTCTGGGCGCCGTTGGCGAAGTCGCCGAACTGCGCCTCCCAGATGCAGAGCATGTCGGGGTAGTCGAGCGAGTAGCCGTAGTCGAAGCCGAGCACGGCCGCCTCGGAGAGCGAGGAGTTGTAGACGCAGAACTGCGCCTGCGGGGCGCCGAGGTTCTTGAGCGGCGAGTACTTCTCGTTGCTCTCGACATCGTTCAGCACGCAGTGGCGCTGGCTGAAGGTGCCGCGCTCGACATCCTGGCCGGAGAGGCGCACGGGCGTGTTCTCGAGCAGCAGCGTGGCGAAGGCGAGCGCCTCGCCGAACGCCCAGTCGAGCGGATGGTTCTCGGTGAGCGCCTTCGCACGGGTCTCGATGAAACGTTTGATCTTCGGGTTCGGGCGGAACGACTCGGGCAGGGTGGTGAGCCCGCGCACGGCCTGCTCGAGCAGCTCGCGGGAGACGGCGGTCGCCGCCGGCGCGAACGAGTAGGGCGGCTGGAAACGCCCGGTGGAGCCGACGAGTTTGGCGGAGGGGTCGGCCTTGTCCTGCGCGGCCTTCTTCACCTTCGCGAGCGCCTCCTCGAGGCCGGCGAGGTACTGGTTCTTGAGCGCATCGGCGTCGGCCTGGGTGAGCGTGCCCTCCTCGACGAGGCAGCGGGTGTAGAGCTCCGAGATCGCCGGGTGCGAGGCGATCTTGCGGTAGAGCACGGGCTGGGTGAACGCCGGCTCGTCGGCCTCGTTGTGGCCGAGTCGGCGGTAGCAATACATGTCGATCACCACGTCGCGGCCGAACTGCTGGCGGAACTCCAGCGCGAGCTCGGCGACCATGCACACGTGCTCGGGGTGGTCGCCGTTCACATGGAAGATCGGCGCCTCGATCATCTTGGCGATGTCGGTGCAATAGCGGCTGGAGCGCGCCTCCGCGGGGTTGGTCGTGAAGCCGATCTGATTGTTGACGATGATGTGCACGGTGCCGCCGGTGCGGTAGCCGGGCAGCTGCGAGAAGTTGAGCGTCTCGGCCACGATGCCCTGGCCGGCGAACGCGGCGTCGCCGTGGATCAGCACGGGCACGACCTTCTTGCGCGCCGTGTCGCCGAGGAGCCGCTGGCGGGCGCGGGCGTTGCCCTGCACGACCGGGTCGACGGCCTCGAGGTGCGAGGGGTTCGGCGCCATGCGCAGGCCGACCTTTGCGCCGCCGGTGGTGGTGACCTCGGTGTTGTAGCCTAGGTGGTACTTGACGTCGCCATCGCCGGCGACCGTCTCGGGGAGGTAGTTTTCCGAGAACTCGCGGAACATGAACTCGTAGCTCTTGCGGAAGACGCTCGCGAGCACGGTGAGCCGGCCGCGGTGCGCCATGCCGAGCACGATCTCCTTCACGCCGAGGGCGGGGCAGAACTCCACCATCGTGTCGAGCAGCGGGATGAGCGTCTCGCCGCCCTCGAGGGCGAAGCGCTTCTGGCCGAGGAAACGGGTGTGCAGGAACCGCTCGAACGTCTCCGCCTTGTGGAGGCGCTGGAGGATGCGCAGCTTCTGCTCGCGCTCGAACGCCGGCTCGTTGAACACCGGCTCCATGCGCGCCTGCAGCCAGCGGCGCACGTCCGTGTTCTGGATATGCACATACTCGACGCCCACGTGGCCGCAGTAGGTGCGGCGGAGGTCCGCGACGAGCCGGCGGAGCGGCATCGTGCCGCCGGAGAGATAGTGGCCCACGGCGAAGGGCGTCTCGAGGTCGTCCTCGCTCAGGCCGTACTCCGCGAGGTCGAGGCGCGGGGCGGGCGGGGGCGGCGGGCCGAGCGGGTCGAGCTGCGCCTCGAGGTGGCCGATCGAGCGATAGTGGAAGATGAGGCTGTCGATACGGGCCTGCTTCTTCTCGGCCTTCGCGGTCTCGGGCGCGTGGGCGGGGGAGAGCAGGGCGGCGGTGTTGCCGTTGGCGGCGAGGGTGAACCCCTCGAAGAAGGCGCGCCACTGGGCGTCGACCGCGTCGGGGTTGTCCAGCCAACGCTGGTAGTACTCGTCGATGAGTTCGGCGTTGAACGGGGTGGCGAAGGTGGTGCTCATGGGGCGGATCGCGGGTCGGTGGGTCCGCCGCCGGCCGGGCGGGCGCGGGCAGACGCGCGCGGCGGCGGGCAACTGGCGGCGGGGAGTGTCATGGTCGCGGGATAGTCGCCACGGTCGCGGTTTCCCTCAATCGCGATGGGTGCTGTGTCCGCGTTTTGAAGTCCCGCTCATGGGCGCGTGCGCGGAGGGGCCCGGCACTAATAGCGGCGGCGCGGACGCGTGCATTCGAGTTGGCAGGGGCGGACGAATCATGATCGTGCGGGCAGCAACATGAGCAAAACGCCCCGCATCGCCACCGATGGCTCCGGTTCTCCGCTGGGCCAGAACCCGTTCGGCGCCCTCTGCGGCGCCGGCCTGCCGCAACAGGCCGCGCCCATGC
>JAEZSJ010000321.1 GCA_023443985.1 Verrucomicrobiota bacterium
GCCATCGCCGATGCCGGCCGCGCCGCCGGCGCCCGGGTGCTGCTCTGCACCGTGGCGACCAACCGCCGCGGGTGCGCGCCTTTCCTCTCGCTGCACCGGACCGGTCTCGACAACGCCGCGCTCGAGCGTTGGCGCCGGGCGTTCGAGGCCGGCGTCGCCGCGGCCACCGCGGGCGATCACCAGACCGCGGCGGCCCGTTTCACCGAAGCGGCGGCGATCGACGACCACCATGCCGAGACCGTGTACCGGCTCGGCCACGCCCAGCTCCGGCTGGGCCAGGAGGCGAGTGCGCGCACCACGCTGCAGCGCGCCCTCGACCTCGACGCGATCCGCTTCCGCACCGACTCGCAGCTCAACGCCGCGATCCGCTCCCTCGTCCTCGCGCCCCGCGCCGGCGTCGAACTCGTCGACCTCGCCGCCGTGGCCGACGCCGCCTCCCCCGCCGGCATCGCCGGCGACGAGCTCCTGTACGAGCACGTGCATCTCACCCTCCGCGGCACCTATCTGCTCGCGCGCGAACTCGCCAACGCCGCCGACGCCGATCTCCGCCGGCGCGGCCTGGTCGCCGCCGACACTCCCGCGCCGCAGTGGGCGGACCTCCAGACGGTGCGGGACCGCCTCGCCTACACCATCTACGAGCAGGCCCTGATCGTGCGTGAGATGATCGCGCGCTTCGCGAAGCCTCCGTTCACCAACCAGAGCGACAATGCCGAGCGGCTGGCGCGCTACCGTACGATGGACCAGACAGCGAACCTGCTGCTCCAGCGCCCCGAGGCGAAGGCCGATCTCGCGGGCCGCTACGAGGCCGCCTTGGCCGCCCGGCCCGAGGACTGGGTGCTGCGGCGCAACGCCGGCATGGCGTTCACCGCCCTGGGCGAACCACGCCGCGGGCTCCCGCTGCTCGAGGAGGCCGCTGCAGTCATCCCCGACGACCCCGACATGCTCTTCGCGCTCGCACAGGCGCGGCGCGCGCTGGGCGACGAAGCCGCCGCGGCGAGCACCTTCGGCCAGGTGCGGGCGCTCGAGCCCCGTTACCCGGGGTTGCCCTGAAACCGGCGCGCCGCGGGGGGGAATGGCCCGTGGCCGCTACAATGTCCTGCCCGGCACGGTCGCGCCGTCGCGCCAGTAGCCGGGGACGCGCGTCGAGGAGGGGTTCTCCGGCGCTCCGCGGCGGAAGGTGCGCACCATCAACGCCAGTTGCTCCATCGCGCGCATGCCCACCAGCCGGTGGTTCTGCACGATCCCGCCGATGTACGGGCAGCCCGCCGGCACGTCGAGCGAGGCGAACGCCACCTCCTGCGGCACACGGATGCCGGTGCTGGTCAGGCGGGTGCTCTCGCCGTCCCAGCCGCCCATCTCGATGAGCTCGTGCCAGTTTGTCATCAGCGCATCCACCTTATGCTGACGCATCCAGGCCTCGACCTGCGCGGCGACATGCCCGATCTCCCCGCGTTCGAAGAGCAGCGGGGGCACGCGTTCACGGGCCGGCAACGACGCCTGCTCGACCAGCACGCCCGAGCTGAACGTGCTCTCGAGGCGCGACTCATCGTCGGTCGCGGTGGCGAGCCCGATCCGGCGGTAGCCGCGGGCGCGCAGGCTCCGCAGGCAGAGGCGCGCCGCCTGGCATTGGTCATTGGATACAACATCGAGCTGCGACAGGAGGTGGTGCGACTCGATCTTCACCGCGCTGTATTGGTCCCAGTCGAGCTCGATCGAGGTGGTGCTCGGAGTGAAGGTCGAGAGCAGCACGCCGTTGATGCCGCGCGAGGAGAGGATGGTGTTCAGCCGGGCGGCGGTCATCTCCTTCGTGCCCAGGGCGAACACCTCCAGCAGCAGATGCTGCGCCTCGGCGACCGCGCGCACCCCCTCGTAGACGAGCGGGTGGTAGCCGGAGCCGAAGAAGTACGCGGAGGAGCCGGCGTCGATGACGAACGCGATCGAGGGCGTCTGCTTCACCGCGAGTTTCTTGAGCCGGTGGTGGTTGAACGCGTCGAGCAGCGGATCACGGACATAGCCGATCTTGCGCGCGCTCTCGAGGATGCGCTCGCGGGTGGCGGCGGGGATGCTCGGGTGGGAGCGCAACGCCATCGACACGGTCGTCGGATGCACGCCGGCGAGCGCGGCCACGTCATCCATGGTCGCGTAGGGCTTCGCGCGTTTCGCGGGCTTCGCGGGTTTCTCGTCGCCGGGGGTCATGGTTGCGGAAGTTTGGCCGGGGCGGAGGCGCCGTCCTGCCACGAGCTCTTGACGAAGGTGCGGGAGGCGAACTGCGGCACGCCGCGCTCGCCGGACTTGAGCATCGCGGCGACGAGCGAGACGGCCTTGGCGCCGACCACGCCCGGGTTGGGGCAGACACCGGCGAGCTCCGAGCCCCGGTCGAGCAGGCAGAGCGACGCGCAGGCGACCTGCTCGGGCACGAGCAGGCCCGCGGCGCGGAGCATCTCGCCGATCACGGACCAGTTGCACAGCACGGCGTCGACGCGGTGGCTGCGGATCCAGCCGCCCAGCAGCTCGCCGGCCTGCGCCATGGAGCAGTTGTAGGGGAAGAGCAGCTCCGGCACACGCTCCGCGGCGGGGATGGCGTTCTGCTCGAGCAGATACCCGGCGGTGTAGAGACGTTCGGTGGCGTCCTCGTCGGCGCGGCCGATCGCCAGGCCGATGCGCCGGTAGCCGAGGGCGCGCAGGCGCTGGAACGCCAGCCGCACATCCTGCCGGTGGTCGCTGCCCACGACCGGCGCGGGCGGGTCCATGTGCAGCGAGTCGATCTTCACGATGCTGTATTCATCCCAGTCCAACGTGACCGGCGCGAACCCCGGGTCGAACGCCGCGAGCACCACCCCGGTGATGTTCTGCTCCTTGAGGAAGGCGTCGAGCCGCAGGCTTTCGTTGCCCTCCACGCCCACGGCGATGACCTCCAGCTCGTAGCCGAGCGCGCGCGCCTGTTCCCGGGCGCCCTCGAGGATCTGCTGCTGCGGCCGGTAGAGCGCCGCCCCCTGGTCGAGCGGGTGGTTGATCAGGTAGGCGACCCGCGGCGCCACCGCGCGCACCCGGCCATGGAGGTGGAAATGGGTGAGCGCGGAGAAGACGGGGTTGGGCACGTAGCCCATCCGCTCCGCCACCTCGCGGATGCGCGCCTTGGTGGCGGGCAACAGGCTGGGGTGGTCGCGCAGGGCGAGGGAGACGGTGGTGAAATGGACACCCGCCACCTTGGCGATGTCCTTGATTGTGACCGCGCGTTTCTTCGGCTCGACGGCCGGGGGCGTCTCAAGTGGAACCGGCGCTGTGGATACCATGGCTGCTCCTTGTTGCTCCAAACGGGGATTGATTCGGGGCGGGTCCGGACTCGGGTGGGGCGCGGGGAAACCCAGAAGAGTCCGGCGAGTGATGAGGGAATGGCTGACGGGATTCGAACGTAACAGCGGGGACGAAAAGGGGAATTTCGCCGTCACCAAGACGTTAGAATGACCGGGGCGCGGCAAGTCGATCCCCGTTTCCGGGTGGCTGTTCGGCGGCCGGCCGCTGCGGTTGCGCGTGACGCCGGCCGCCCTCGCCGGGCTTCTTCACGCTGGCCTCCCCGAGCGGCGGACTGCTATGGGTCTGGGGACAGGGGCCCGGGTGGCGGAATGGCAGACGCTTCTGACTTAAAATCAGCTTTCCGAAAGGAAGTACCGGTTCGAGTCCGGTCCCGGGCACCACTCGCCACTGCGGAAGCGCCGCCCTCACTGGCCAACTCCGGCGCTCGGGCGGAATCTCCGCAGACGAACCGGTTCCGCCCGCCCCATGGCGCCGCAGGACAACCGACGGATCCGCAGCATACCCGCGCCCCCTCGCTCGGGGCGTCCAGCCTTCAAGCTGCCGGGCTCTGGCCTCCGGACACCGCCGTGGGGCCGCCGCGTGCGCGAAGGCTCCGGAAGTTTCCCGTGCCGCCCGTCGGGAACACCCCGCCCTCGCACGAAAACGCGGGCCGGCCGGTGGCAATGTCGGCGCGACCCCGTAGTCGTGACCGCGTGTTCCGTGTCGCCTCCTCTCGGCAATCCTCGAACGCCCCGGCGCGGCCGGCCCCGACCGGCCGCTGACCGCCGGTCGCGTCGAGCGTCTCTGCGCCGGTGCGGCGACAGTGCTTCGATCGCGCCCGCCACCACCTGCAACCGACCACCCTTCGACCGTCTTCCCGCCATGAATCCAGATCCCGCCACCGTGCCACCCACGGCCCCCGCCGCTCGTCGCGCCAGCCAGATCGAATGTTACCTCTTCTTCGACGGTCGTTGCGAGGAGGCCATCGAGTTCTATCGGCAGGTGCTCGGCGCCGAAATCGGCATGCTGATGCGGTTCAACGAGAGCCCCGAGGCGCCGCCCGCCGGCGAAGGCGGCCCCGACGTGCCTGGCGACAAGATCCTGCATGCCGAGATGCGGATCGGCGACAGCCGGATCATGATGTCGGACGGCGAATCGAAGGGCCGCCCGCAGTTCCAAGGGTTCGCGCTCTCTGTGACCGCCGCGGACGCCGCCGAGGCGCACCATTACTTCGAGGGGCTGGCGGAGGGAGGCTCGGTCGTGATGCCGCTCGCGCGCACCTTCTTCTCGTCCTGCTTCGGGATGGTCGCCGACCGTTTCGGAGTCTCGTGGATGGTCGGCGTGTTCCCGTAGAATGTCGGCCACGCGGGACCGCCACTCGCGCGACGGTCCCGGCGGCCGGCGGGGGCGCCTCACTGCCCGACCAGATCGTCGCCCACGTAGATTCGGTAGCCTTTGATGCGGCCGGTGACATCGCCGGCGCCTTGGCGCGGGGTATAACGGAAACCGCCCACCGTCCGTGTGCGCGCCATGTCGATGATCAGGCGGTGCGGAAACCCGGGTTTCTCCGCCGCAAACTCCGTGTGCCAGAAATTGGCGGTCTGCCCGTCGAGCGCGTTCTCCGCGATGCCATCGGTGGCCGTGCGCTCCTCGCTGTCGACATGCGCGATCGTCCAGCCCTCGGTGCTGAGCGTGGCGCCGTCGGCGTCGAGCGGCGTCAACTCCGCGACCGCGGCGAAGGGTTCGCCGTCGTGGGCATCGAGCGCCTCGAGGCAGAAGTATCGCCCGCGACGCGGCGCCGGCAGTCGGATCTCCTGCAGTGCCGAGCCCGCGGCAAAGCTGCCGGCCAACGCCGGCGGGCCGAAGTCGGCCCGGAGCTGCACCGGGCGGCGGCGGGCCCGCGCGAAGTCGAGCCGGGGCCGCAGTTCGTCGAGAATCGGCTGCTCGAGGGCGGCGACCACGGGGCGCTCCGGCCCGAGCAGGTCGAGGATGACGATCTCGTTGTCTCCTTCCTTCAACCACGGACCCGGCACATACATCGTCTGCTGGGGGCCGATGTTCCAGTAGCGCCCGAGGTTGCGGCCGTTCACCCAGGCGTAGCCCTTGCCCCAGGGGCGCAGGTCCAGGAAGCAGTCGCCGGTCCGCTCGAGCCGCACCGTCGTCCGCCAAAACGCCGGCCCCTCCGGCACCGCGGCCGCGGCGTCGACCGGCGCGTACGCGAGGCCCGCCAACTGGCCGGCGTCGAGCGGCAGGTTGAACACCTGCCAGTCCCTGAGCTCCTGCGGCGCCGCGCCGGCGGCCGCGAGCGTCACCGGAGCATGGACACCCTTGCGGTCGTGCACCTCGACACCGAAGTTCACCCGGCCCATGGCATCGACCAGGAGGTCGAGTGTCGCCGGGCGGGGCCGGTTCGGCAGGGCCACCCGGAAGCTGCGGGAACGCCGGTCCGTGAAACCGACGCGGCGGCCGTCGAGAAACACCTGCCCGATGTCGTGGACGGCGGCCGCCTCCAGCACCGCGGCCGGTCCCGCGGGCAGGATCGTGCGGTAGAGGATGCAGCCGTGCGCCTGGTCGTGCAGCTCCATGGTGCGGGGCACGGCCTCGTGCCGCGGAGCGGGAAGGTTGCCGAACACCGGCGCACGCCCGGTCGCGGCGGTCGGCGCGATCGCGATCACCGGATTTCGGTCCGGTGGCGGCGGAAGCGTCTCGCCGGGCAGGAGGTGCCCGGCCATGAGGGCGCGCGTCTGCTCGAACTTCGGGGTCACCCAGCCGGCCTCGCTGATGGGCGCGTCGTAGTCGTAGCTCGAGGTGTCGGGCTTGAACGGCCGGTCGGCGCCGGTGCCGAAGCCGAAGGTCGTGCCGCCGTGCGCCATGTAGATGCTGAAGGACGCGCCGACCTGCAGCATGTGCCCGAGGTCGGCAAGATAACGCTCGGTGTTGCCGGTGTGGTGCGGGGCGCCCCAGGTGTCGAACCACCCGGGATAGAACTCGCCGCACATCAGCGGGCCGGAGGGCAGGATCTCGCGCAGCGCCTTGAACGCGCCCGCGGGATCGGTGCCGAAGTTGACCACGGGGAAGAGATCGGCGCGGTAGCCGTCCCGGAGGTGGTCCTTCGGATTGCAGGCGAACAGCGGCACCTCGAACCCGGCCGCGAGCAGCGCCCGCCGCAGCTCGCCCATGTACTCGGGGTCCTTGCCGAAGAAGCCGTATTCATTCTCCACTTGCACCATCAGGATGGGGCCGCCGCGGGAGACCTGCAGCGGGGCGAGGACCCGGCCGACCTCCGCGAGGTAGCGCCGGGCGGCCTCCAGGAAACGCGGATCGCGCGTGCGCAGCCGGATGTCCTCGTGTTTGAGCAGCCACCACGGCAGGCCGCCCATCTCCCACTCCGCACAGGCGTAGGGGCCGGGGCGCAGCACGACCCACAGCCCCTCCTCCTGCGCGATGCGGCAGAACGCCGCGATGTCCGCCTCGTCCGCCCAGTTGAACTCGCCCGGCCGGGGCTCGTGGACGTTCCAGAAGAGGTACGCGCAGACGGTGTTCAGCCCCATCGCCTTCACCAGTTGCAGCCGGTGCCGCCAGTACTCGCGCGGCACCCGCGCGGCATGCAGCTCGCCGCAGCGGATCTGGAACCGCTGCCCATCGAGCAGGAAATCGTCGGCGCCGATCTCGAAACGGTGCGGTGCGGCGGGGGGCGTCGCCGGCACCGCACCCGCCACGGCGAGCAGTCCGAGCGAGAACAGCGGCGCGAGGAAGGTGCGGAGACGGGAAAGGAGGACGGGGGATTTCACGGGGTGATTGGGCAGGGTGGGTTTCACCATCGCACTCGGGCCGGCGACGGCCACGGTCGCGCCGGACGGACAGACCGACAACCAAGCCGGTCCGTGCATCAGCCTAGCAGCGGCGGCCGGCGTTTCCCATCGCCCGAACGGGTGATAATCGCGGTCGCGCGAGCGCCGCGGCCGCCCGCGGGAGCGGCGTCACTTCAGGTGCACGATCCCGTGGCGGATGGCTTCCACCGCCGCCCCCGTGCGGTCCCGCACGCGCAATTTCGTGAAGAGCGTCTTGAGGTGCGACTTCACCGTGTCCTCGCTGATGCAGAGGCTGGAGGCGATCTCCTTGTTGCTGCGGCCCTTGATCAAGGCCTCGAGCACGTCGCGTTCGCGCTCGGTCAACTGCTGGCGCAGCGCGCGCTCGGTGAGCCGTTCCGCCACCGACCGGGGGAGCGTCGTGTCGCCCTCGTGCACCGCGCGGATGGTGCTCGCGATCTCCTCGATGGGCATGTCCTTGAGCAGGTAGGATTTCGCGCCCGATTGGATCGCGCGGTGGATGTCCTCGTCGGTGTCGTAGGTCGAGAGCACGATCACGCGGGCGTCGGGATGCTTGTTGCGGATCGCGAGGATCGCCTCCACTCCACCGATGCCCGGCATGCGCAGGTCCATGAGGACGACATCCGGCAGGACATCGTCGTACACCTCGATCGCCTCCTCGCCGTCCGCGGCCTCGGCGACCACATCCATGCGCGGCTGGCTCTTGATCAACGCCACCAGCCCCATGCGCATCGGCGGGTGGTCGTCGACCACCAACACACGGATCTTGGGCCCGGAATCGGATCTTCCCATGGGTGGCGGAGCAGCTTCGGAGTGGACAGGCATCGTGGATGGCGGTGGCGGCGGAGCAAGCTCCCGCAGGGAGTCCGCCGCCCCGAGTGTACCGTTTCCCCCACGCCTTGCCCCTCACCCGTTCGGGGGATTCGTGCGGGGTTTCCCTTCGTGGCGGTCGCGGCGACAACGACGTTGTGCACGTTCCGGCGCACCACCGCCGACCACCATGGCCGCCCTTCCCTGCTCCGGCGCCCGGCCGCCCGTTTCCTTCCGCCGGCCACCACGGGCGCGCCGCTTCGCCTGGCTCCTCCTGGGCGCCGCGCTTCTCGGGCGCGCCGCGGAGCCGGCCGTCGTGCCGGTCCGGCCCGCCGAGACGCCGGCGGCGTTCGACGGCTGGGGCACCTCGCTGTGCTGGTTCGCCAACGCCGTCGGACGTTGGCCGGAGCCGCAACGCAGCGCGATCGCCGACGCGCTCTTCGCACCCGAGGGGCTCGGGCTGACGTTTGTGCGCTACAACATCGGCGGCGGCGAGAACCCCGCCCACGGCCACATGCCCTGGTTCCGCCAGATGGAGGGGTTCTCCCCGCGGGCCGGCGAGTGGGACTGGGCGGCCGACCCGGGCCAGCGCTGGATGCTCGCCGCCGCGCTCCAGCGCGGGGCGACCACCGTGGAGGCGTTCTCCAACGCCCCGCCCCACTGGATGACCCGCAGCGGCTGCGTCTCCGGCGGGGACGACCCGAACCAGGACAACCTTGCCCCGGAGCACGAGTCATCATTCGTCGAATACCTCGCCACCGTGGTCGAGCGCTTCCGCTCCGAGTGGGGTGTGCGGTTCGCCACGATCGACCCGATGAACGAACCCCATACCGACTACTGGCGCGCCTGCGGGAAACAGGAGGGCTGCCACTTCGACCCCGCCACGCAGGCGCGCCTGCTCCGGAGCCTCCGCGCCGCCCTCGACCGGCGCGGGCTGCGACAGGTCGCCCTCAGCGCGGCCGACGAGACGAACTACACGCGCGCCATCGCGACCTGGCAGTCCTATGACGCGGCCACCCGCGACTGCGTGGCCGTGATCAACGCCCACGCCTACGACACCGCCGGGCGCACCGCGCTGCGCGACCTCGCCGGCGCCGCCGGCCGCCCGCTGGTGATGTCCGAGGTCGACGGCGGCGGCGGCGCCCCGCACGACCACGCCGCGATCCGGCCGGCACTGGTGCTCGCCACCCAGATCATCGACGACCTGCGCGGCCTGCGTCCGTGGCGCTGGACCTTCTGGCAGGCGGTCGAGGACGAAACGGGCATGGTCGACGCCAACAGCAACTGGGGGCTCATCCACGCCGACCTGCTGGGCGCGACGCACGCGTGGTCGCTCACGAAGAAGTACCACGCGATGGCGCAGTTCACGAAATTCATCCGGCCCGGCGCCGTGTGGGCCAAGTGCGGCGCCCCCGCGACCGTCGCGCTGCACGACCGCTCACGGCGGGTGCTCGTGCTCGTCGCGTGCAACGCCGGCCCCGCCGCTCGACCGCTCGTGTTCGACGTGTCGCCGTTCTTCGACGCCCCCGCGCGCATCGCGGTCCGTCGCACCTCCGCGCACGAGGATCTGGCCCGGTTGCCGGACTGCGAACTGCCGCCAGACGGCCGGTTCGCCGCCGAGCTGCCCGCCGCCTCCATCACGACCTTCGTCGTGCAACCGGGCCCGGACGCGCCGCCCCGCTGAACCCCGGACCGGCGCCCGAGCTCAGACCGAGACCACGACCGCGACCCGCGTGCCCCGGCCCGGCGCGCTCCGGATCTCGACCTTGCCGCCCAACAACTCGGCGCGCTCGCGGATGCCGACCAGGCCGAAGCTGCGGCGGTCCTGCGGCGGCGGTGCGCCGCTCGCGCCGCCCGCGCCGTCGTCCTCCACGGCGATGCGGACCAGGCGGCCCTCGAACGCCACCGTCACGTCGATACGCGTGGGCTTGGCGTGTTTGCAGGCGTTGGTGATCGCCTCCTGGCCGATGCGCAGGAGGTTGTTCTCCACGACCGGCGGGAGCCGGCGGCGGGCACCCTCCACGCGCAGGGTCGGGTTGATGCCCGTGCCATCGGTCATGCGTTTGAGCACGCCCTCCAGCGCCTCCGCGAGATCGCAGCGCTCGAGGATGTGCGAGCGCATGTTCCAGATCGACTCCCGCGCATCCGCGAGGGCGGCGCGGGCGAGCTTGTGCGCCGCCGCGATGTGCCCGAGCGCGGCCGAGCCGATGCCCTCCGCCTGGGTGCGGGCGAGCTCGAGCTGGATCGCGATCGCGCCGAGGTTCTGGGAGAGCGTGTCGTGGATCTCCCGGGCGACCCGGTTGCGCTCGCTGAGGATCGCCGTGAACTCCGTCTCGGCCATGGCGCGCCGGTGCTCCTGGTCCTTGAAACGGCGTCGTGCCGCGGCCATGACCACTGCGCCCCAGCCCACGGCAAGGGCGAGGAACGCCGAGAGAATCCAGACCGCCCGCTCGACGTTCAGCCACGGCGGCGGCCGGAGCACGACCAGATCCGCGGGGGAACGCAACAGCAGCTCGAAGGCCCGCGGCTCCCACAGCCCTCCGAGCGGCCCGGCTTCATCGGTGCGGATCGTGCACACGCCCGCCAGGCGGACGAGGCTCCCCGGCTGCCAGTGCCGCAACGGCGGCGCAGCCGCCGCCACGGGCAACTCGGCGCGGAGCATCGCCTGCTGCCACTCGAGGATGAGCGCGATGCTTTCGGGAAAGCGGCGGACCTCGACCAGGCGCGCGTCGAGCTGCACCAGGTCCGCATCGCTGCGCAACGCGCTGGCGACATCCGTCAGCACCCGCGGCACGAGCGGCTGCCCCGAGGAGAGCCGGCGGAACGAGGCGTCCTCCAGCTCGGCGCTGTAGCCGCGCCGTGCCGGGAAACCAACGACATCGACCGCGTCCCCCGGCTGCAGCTCCTCCCGCTGGGCGGTGTCGACCCGCAGGCTGCGGTCGCCGTCGCGCACCCACAGCGCCACGCCCGGGCGATGGTGGACGACGATCCCGCGCACATGCACCCGGTGGCCGTGCTTCCCGGTGAGCTGGTCGAAGCGGAGCAGGCTCGCGACCGGCCGGGGTTCCCCGCAGAAGGGCTTCTCGGGCGGGGGCTGCTCGATCACGAGCTCCACCCCGCGGGGCACCTGCACGAAGGGACGCACGAACTGCCGGTTGTGGTTGTGCAGGTTGAAGCACAGGCCGCGCAGCCGGACCTCGGCGTCGACATATTCCTCGGCGTCGTAACCACCTTCCAACTCCACCGTCACCCGGGCGCTCCCGGCCGCCAGCTTCATCTTGACCGTGTTCCCGGGCGCCCGCGCGCCCCCGGCGGGGGGCGGTTCGTAGCGGGTTCCGGGCGGGGGCGGACCGAGGTCGCTGGGCGCCTTCGGCTCGACGCTGCGCACGATCCCGGAGATCTCGACCCATTTGGCGTCCATCTGGCCGGCGTTGAGCTCGTCGAGCCCCACCCGGATCGGGTCGGGAATCGTGCCGCGCCCGATCCTGCGGAGCTGCTGCGCCACGACGTACGGGGCGAAGCCGCCGGGGTCCGTCACACCCTCGATCTCGACGAGATCGCCGCGGCCCAGGCCCGCCACCAACGGGGCCGGGCCCTGCACATAGATGCCCTCGGTGCCGTCCTGCACCACGAAGGCGATGCCCTTGGGATCCGCCTCGCCCATGAACACGCCTCGCAGCCGCACCGGCACGCCGCGGGCCTGGTCCTCCGCCAGCGCGCGCACCTGCGCGGCCGTGGTGAGGATCGCCCCCTCCGGTTCGGCGCCCGGGGCCGCCCGGAGCAACCCCGGCGCAAGACCCAGGACCAGGCACCAGACGGCGGAGCGGCGAAAACGGGGTGCGGCGGAGGCGGTCATCGCGGGAGTGGACGGCGAGGATGCCGAGGGTGGGAACCGAGACAAGCGCCACGCCGGTGGAATGAGAAGCCGGATGCCGCGGTGGCGGGCATCCGGCCGGAGGGAAGCCCCGCCGCCACCGGCCGGCGAGGGTGCGCGGCTAGAAGCTGAAGGTGTTGCGCAGGGTCCAGGTCGTGTCGGCCGGCAGGCGCACCTGGGCGATGGTGCCGTCGGGATTGGCCCAGGTCGGGATGAGGCTCTTCTTGGCGAAGAGGTTGTTCACGTTGAGCTGGATCGACCAGTTGACCTTGTCGGTGAGGCGCCGCTCGTAGGAGATCCAGGCGTCGTAGTTGGTCTCGGAGGGCCCCTTGATCGGCTTGCTCAGGTCGATGACCCAGGCGTTGGCGTCGGTGTCGAACCGCGGGTAGTAGCCGATGGTCGAGCGGTCCTGCCAACGCACCGCACCGCCGATGCCGACGTTCTTGAGCGGGCCGCGGGTGAAGGTGTAGTTCGTAATGAAGTTCCAATGCCACTTGCGGAGCTCATTGACGGCCTGGTCGGCCGTGGCCTTCGCCTGGTAGTAGGGGTTGTAGACGGAGTCGTTGAAGACCACGCCCAGCCGGCCGCCGGTCCCGAGGGTGTCGCCGGGGGTCTGCGCGATGTCGTAGTAGCCCTTGAAGTTCCAGTAGTTGGATGCAGGGGTGTCGCCGACCTGGTAGCCGCCGTCGAAGTAGAAGGCCTTGTTGGCCTCGATGAAGGAGTCCCAGGAGGAGAGGACGTTGGAGCGCACGGCCTCGGCCTGGGAGGCGTTGAAGGTAAGCCGCCAGTTGGGCGTGGGATTGGCGGTGAGCTCGAACTCGATGCCCTTGGACTCGAGGTCGTTGAGGTTGCGGAGATTCGCCGGCCGGGTCCAGGCGTCGATCTCCCAGAAGCCGCCCCAGGAGGCGGTGTAGTTGCGGGTGAAGCTCATGGCGTCCCAGAAGGCCTGGTCGACGGGGCGGGACCACTCGGCGTCCGAGCGGGCCTTGAACCACTCGGTCCGGTAGGCCACCTCCTCCGCGGTCAGCGGCGGGGCGACGTAGGCGAGGCCGGTGTCGGGGTTGATCGTGCCCTCGGCGACGTAGGTCGCGGAGCCGGGCACCGCGGAGGCGCGGATGCGCAGCGGCTGGTTCAGGATGGCCGGATCGCTCTGCCAGTTCGCGGGCAGCGGCGTGTTCGCGATCGTCTGGTCGTAGCTCTCGCCGAACATCCAGCGGTTGACGAGCCACTCCGGGGTCGGCTGGACGCGCTTGGTCGGGTCGGCGTTGGCCCAGGAGCCGACCTCCCACATCATGCCGTCCATCGAGCGGCCGAGATTGGCCTTGGCCCAGCCGAAGTCCGGCTGCGGGCCCGAGTAGGGGGTGTTGCGCTGGACGGTCTTGTACTTGGTGACGCGGAAGGAGACGCGGTCGTTGAAGGCCGAGACGATCACGCTCAGGTCCTTGGTCTCGCCGGAGGGCAACGCCTCCTGCTGGTTGTAGATGCTGACAGAGACGTCCGAGGGGCGGAAGCTGCTCGAGTCGTTGTAGAGGAGCGTGATGTCCATGCCCTTCGGCAGGGGGGCATGGAGCATCTCCATGAGCTCCCGGCCGTGCAGGGCGAGGCTCCAGCTGCGCCGCTGCTGCTTGGCGCGCAGCGGGGTCACATCGTCGTAGTTCCAGGCGTCGCTGTAGGGCAGGACAAAGTTGTAGGTCTGGTCGCGCGCCGGCGCCGACGGCTTGTCCCAGCGGGTGTAGGAGTCCTCGCGCCAGCCGAAGATCGGCACGAGCACGTTGTTCAGCATCTTGCCCTGCCACACAAAGACCTTGGACTGCGTATCGTCGTAGCCCTGGCCGACCCCGTCGTAGAGCCGGTCGAGGTTGTCGTCCGCGCTCAGCAGCGAGAAACTCCCCGTCTTCCAGGTGCCCTGATCGTCGTGCCAGACAGTCTGGGTGAGCGCGGGAACCTGACGGGCGCGCAAACCGGTCAGCCCGGTGATGTCGGCCATCGAAGCGGTGCCGAGGAGACTTCCACCAAGATAATGGATACCACGCCATGTCGCGTAGGCGGGGTTCGCACTGGTCCGGCCGTCGACGACCGAAAGGTACTCGGGCTGCCAGCGGTAGAGCGCATAGGAGCGGTCGAAGTTCTCGTAGTGCTGCGACGCGCGGACGCCGGTGAACGTATGCTCGCCGAGGAGGTTGGTGAGCCAGCCGCTCCGCAGGAAGTCGGTCGCCTTCAGGACGCCGAAGACGGTGGCGCGCCAGTTCTCGCGGTCCCGCTCGTAGATGCCGCCGCGGCCTTCGCCGATCGTGTAGGGGCGCCCGAAGTTCGGGTTCGGCGTCGTGCTCCCGCGCAGGGTCTCGTTCACGTCGACCGAGACCATGTTCATGCCCCACAACCCCTCCATCAGGTTGGTGTAGCCGGAGCTGTAGTGCTGCTTGTCGTAGGCGAAATTGATGCCGAGGCGTCCGTCGAAGTAGGACTGGGTGAACGCGAGGTTGATGTTCCGGAAGCGGTTGAACTCGCCCTTGTTCGGCCCGATGAGGTTCTCGTCGCGCATCAGGTCGGCGAGCGGGCCGTCGACGATCATCTGCACGGGCCACATGCCGCCGCCGAAGCCGCGGAAGGTCCGACCGGTGCTCTGCTCGTAGGCGTCGAGGATCGGGGCGACCGTGGGGTTGTCGGCGTAGTAGGCCTTCGCGTTCTTGGGGTTGTCCGCATGCCCGACCCAGTTGGGGTTGATCAGGCCGACCCAGCTGCCCCAGCCGCCGCCGTTCACGTTGTGGTTGCCACGCAGGAGCATCGCGTCGATCGCGTTCGTCATGCCCAACGCGCCGCTGGAGGCGTCGCCGAAGAAGGAGACGGGGTGGTTGTCCCAGAGCTGGCCGCCGATCGTCTGCGCCGCGAAGAGGTCTTCGACGAAGCCTGGAGCGGTCCAGTATTCGTCGTTCGGGATGGTGAGGCGGTTCGCGGGGCCGAACCAGTTCGAGAGGAAATCGGAAGGCGTGCCGGCCACGGGGCGGTTGGCCTTGATGTCGCCCCACTCCGTCTTGACGTCGACCTGCGTGAAGATGCCCCGCGCCAGCCGCGGCTGCCACCGGAGCGCGGCGTAGAGCCGCTGGTCGCGGTTGAAGGTGAAGTCCTGGCGGAAACGCGCGTCGTCATCCAGGCCGACCACGCGCAGGCCGAGCTGGCCGGGGATGAGCGTCTGGTCGAGGTCGAGGACCTTGCGGACCGAGCCGTAGCTCCCGAGCTGGAGCTCCGCGGAGTAGGCGTTCTTGGTGACGTTGGGGACCTTGAGGGTGTTGTTGATCAACCCGGCGGGGCTGCCCAGGCCGAAGAGGATGGAGTTCGGGCCGCGGCTGATGTCCGCGCGCGACATGTTGTACCAGTCCATCGGCACATCCGACGGGAAATACTCGCGGGTGAGGTCGGCGTTGTTCAGCCCGCGGATACGCGTGGAGCGGTGCGGTTCGACGAGCATGTTCCGCGCGTGGCCGTTGCTCCAGGCGTCGCCGCCGAAGAAGTTGCCGCCCACGCCGGCCACCTCGGTGTTGGTGGTGTAGACGAGGAGCTTCTGGAGGTTGGTCGCGCCGATGTCCTTCATGAACTCCGCGGTGACGACCTGCACGGAGGCCGCGATGTCGCGCAGTTCGGTGTTGAGGCGGGAGCCGGCGAGCGACGATGTCGCCGCGTATCCTTTGTCCTGATCCGCTTTCACCTCGAAGGGGGACATGACGATGAGCTCGTCCGTCTCCTCCTCCGGTTCGGCGGGCTCGGCCGTCCCTTGGGCGCCGAGGGGGGAGAGGCCGCCGGCGAGCAGCGCGGCGAAGGCGAGCTTCCCGGCGATGTTTCGGGGGCGGGCGAGGCGCGAGTGCGGACGATCAGACTGCGGGCTGTGTCGGGGTGCCATGGTGGTCGTGAGCTGGCTGTTCATCAGGTAGGGTTTGAACCAGAGACTCCCGCCTACGATTCGGGTCCGGAGAAGCAGTGTCGGGTCGGTCCCGTGACGGGGCGGTCGGCAGAAAGCGTGAGAATCTGGGGGTTGGGCCGGCTTGCCGCCGGTACGGTCGGGCTGCCGTGATCCTAGACCACGCCCCCCGCGTACCGCTATCACCTGTTCGGGTGAAACGGGTCGGCCGCCCGCCGCTGGTGCGTCAAACCGCCACCGCCGACGAGCCGCCGACCGGGAAATGGATCGCCAGGCGCGGAGGGCCCGTGCGGAATCCCAGCCTCCTCCCGAATGAAAAAGAAGACCTCCCCGAAAGCGAAAACCGCGGCCAAGAAGAAGGCCGGCCCGTCCCCCGCCGACCGCGCCTTCACCGCCCGCGTGAAGAAAGTCCGCGCCGCCCATGAGGCGTTCCTCAAGCGCAAGAACCCCGTCGAGACCGACTGGGAGAACGGCGTCTATGAGCGCTTCGCGCATCCGGTGCTCACCGCCCACCACGTGCCGCTGGAGTGGCGCTACGACTTCAACCCCAAGACCAACCCGTTCTTCATGGAGCGCCTCGGCGTCGGCGGCGCCTACAACCCGGGTGCCTTCTACTGGAAGGGCAAGTGCCACCTCGTCGCCCGCGTCGAGGGCGCCGACCGCAAGAGCTTCTTCGCCATCGCCGAGTCCAGGAACGGCGTGGACAACTTCCGCTTCTGGGACGAACCCGTCGACCTTCCCGAGCTCGCGCCCGAGACCAACGTCTACGACATGCGCATCACCCTGCACGAGGACGGCTGGATCTACGGCGTCTTCTGCTCCGAGTCGAAGGACCCCGCCGCCGCGCCCGGCGACCTCTCCTCCGCCGTCGCGCAGGCGGGCATCGTCCGCACCAGGGACTTCAAGAAGTGGGAACGTCTCCCGAATCTCAAGACACCCGCCTCCCAGCAGCGCAATGTCGTGCTGCATCCGGAGTTCGTCGACGGCCAGTACGCCTTCTACACCCGCCCGATGGACGGCTTCATCGACGTCGGCTCCGGTGGCGGCATCGGCTGGACGCTCTGCCAGGACATCACCACCGGCGTGACCGGTCCGGAGAAGATCATCGAGGCCCGCGCCTACCACACCATCAAGGAGGTCAAGAACGGCCAGGGCCCCGCCCCCCTCAAGACCGCCAGGGGCTGGCTCCACCTCGCGCACGGCGTACGCGGCTGCGCCGCCGGCCTGCGCTATGTGATCTACCTGTTCATGACCTCCCTCGAGGATCCGTCGAAGGTCATCGCCCGCCCGGGCGGCCACCTCATCTCGCCGCGCTTCTCCGAGCGGGTGGGCGATGTGTCCAACGTGGCGTTCACCAACGGCTGGGTGCGCCTCCCGGACGACACCGTGATCATGTATTATGGCGGTTCGGATACGCGCTGCTATGCCGCGCGCACCACCGTGGACAAGCTCGTCGACTGGTGCCTCAACACGCCGGAGGACGGCCTCACGACGCGCCGGAGCGTCGAGCAGCGCCTCGCCCTCGCGCGCGCGAACCAGCGGCTGCTGGGCAAGTAGGCCCGTCCCGTACGAACGACCACGTCGCCTGCTCCGGCCCGCGGCGCCCCGTGCGCCGCGGGCCTTTTCGCAGGCCGGCGACCGACCGGGCCGGCCCGCCGGAGGCATCAATGCTTTCGCCGCCGCACGGTGCCCCCGTCGACCCAGCTGGAACCGACCAAGGTCGCCCGCGGGTATTCCGGGATGCCGAGCTCCTGGCGGTGCAGCAGCGATATCACCATGTCCACCGCGGCCTCGCCGGTGCGGTCGTTGTGCTGGTCCATCCCCGCCCAGTCCCGCGGCTCGCGACGCCGTTCCAACTGGACGAGCCCGAGGTCGCGCGGCACGCGCAGGCCCCGCGCCTCGATCCAGCGGCGCACCACGTTGTAGAGCGTGAAGACCACGTCGGGCCGCGCCTCCGCCAGCCAGTCGTAGAACAGCCCGGGCGTCGCCTGCGCAGCCTCGACCTCGAGGAAGGGCGGCACCCGGTGCTCCGGCGGCAACGCCTGCTGCCCGACCCACATGCCCGAGCTGAACCGCCCCTCGACCAGCCGGTCGATCCGCCCGTCGATCACCAGGGCGGGCCGCCGATACCCCAGCGCCAGCACCCGTTCCACCGCCTGCAGCACCAGCGCATGGTGGTCCACGCAGCAGAACGAGAGCGTCGGCTCGTGTGTCCGCAACCCGGTTACGACGCACGCATGCTGGCGCCACGTGGCGGCGAAGCGCTCCGGCAGCCGGTTCTCCTCCATCATCCCGACCACGACCACGCCGCGGATCCCGCGGGCCCGCAGGATGCGGTTCAAACGCGGCCCGTCGAGCTGCGGGTCGTGCAGCCAGAAGGTGTCCACGCCGTAGCCCTGCTGCGCGGCGCGCCGCCTCACGCCCTCCACGTAGGCCGGCACCGTCGGGTGGGCGCGGAAGGCGTCCTTGTCGCGGTTCGCGTTGAGCAGCGCCAACGTGTGGCGGGGCGCGCCGGTGTGGCTCTGCCGCAGCTGCGCCATCAGATGCGAGACCACCGGGTTGAGCGCGTAGCCGAGGCGCTTCGCGGCCGCCTGCACCCGCTCCCGGGTCGCCGCGGGGATCTGCGGATCGTGGCGGAGCGCGAGCGAGACGGTGTTCTTGGAAACACCGAGTTCGCGCGCCAAAGTGTTCATCGTGACGCGGGGCACGCCGCTTGACTGTCAAGCCCTCGGGCGGTTTACCAGCCAGAAGCACCGACAAAAGTGGTCCCCCTCGTTTTCGGCCTGTCGCCCCGTTCCTTCTCCCGCCCCGATCGCTCCCTCTCCCACGTCCGCAGCGGTCCGCCCGTCCCCGGCCACGCGCCCCTCCCCTCCCGCTCTCCTCCCATGTTCACCATCGGCATCGACTACGGCACCAACTCGGTCCGCGCGCTCGTCGTGCGCTGCGCCGACGGCGCAGAGCTCGGCTCCTGCGTCTTCAACTACCCGAGCGGCCATCAGGGCATCCTGCTCGACCCCAAGGACCACAACGTCGCTCGCCAGCACCCCGGCGACTACCTCCTCGGACTCGAGAAGAGCGTGAAGGGCGCCCTCGCGCAGGCGAAGAAGGCCAAGGGCTTCGACGCGAAGAAGGTCGTCGGCCTCGGCGTCGACACCACCGGCTCCAGCCCGATCCCGGTCGACAAGAACAACGTCCCGCTCGCCCTCGACAAGAAGTGGGCGAAGCAGCTCGCCGCCCAATGCTGGCTCTGGAAGGACCACACCGGCTGGCGCGAGGCGGCACAGATCACCGAGCTCGCCGCCAAGCACCGCCCGCAGTTCCTCGCCAAGTGCGGCAACACCTACTCCTCCGAGTGGTGGTGGTCGAAGCTCTGGCACTGCCGCAACACCGCGCCGAAGGTCTTCGCCGCCGCGTATTCATGGGTTGAACTCTGCGACTGGGTGCCGGCCGTGCTCGCCGGCGTGACCGATCCGCTCCAGGTCAAACGCGGCGTCTGCGCCGCCGGCCACAAGGCGATGTACTGCGCCGAATGGGGCGGGTTGCCGGACAAGGAGTTTCTCGCCCTCCTCCACCCCGACCTCGCCGCCCTCCGCGACCGCCTCTACACCGAGGCGCACGACGCCCGCACCGCCGCCGGCGCGCTCTGCCCCGAGTGGGCGAAGAAGCTCGGCCTGCCCGCCGGCATCCCGATCGCGATCGGCGAGTTCGACGTCCACTACGGCGCCATCGGTTGCGGCGTCGCCGAGGGCACGCTGGTCAAGGTCATCGGCACCTCCACGTGCGACTGCGGCGTCGTCTCCGCCGCCAAGACCGTGCCCGACATCCCCGGCATCTGCGGCATCGTGAAGGGCGCGATCCTGCCCGAGTTCTACGGCATCGAGGCCGGCCAGTCCGCCGTGGGCGACATCTTCAAGTGGTGGGTCGAGGTCGTGTGCCAAGGCAATGGCGACACCCACCGCAAGTTCGGCGCCGCCGTCGCCGCGCAGCGGCCCGGCCAGGCCGGCCTGCTCGCGCTCGACTGGAACAACGGCAACCGCACCATCCTCGTCGACCAGCGCCTCTCCGGCCTGCTCCTCGGCCAGACGCTCCACACCTCCGCCGCCGAGATCTACCGCGCGCTCATCGAGGGCACCGCCTTCGGCGCCCGCGCCATCATCGAGCGGATCCGTGAATACGGCGTGCCGCTCGACCGCATCGTCTGCGCCGGCGGCATCGCCCGGAAGGACCCGATGCTGATGCAGATCTACGCCGATGTCACCGGTTGCACGATGCTCGTCGCCGGTTCCTCGCAGGCCTGCGCGCTCGGTTCCGCCGTCGCCGCCGCCGTGCTCGCCGGCGCGCACAAGGACTTCCCGACCGCGCAGAAGAAGATGACGCGGATCGAGAAGAAGCAGTACCGCCCCATCGCGAAGAACCAGAAGGTCTACAACGAGCTCTACGCGCTCTACCGCCAGCTCCACGACTCCTTCGGCGGCCGCAACCCCAGCGCCGACCTCGGCCAGGTCATGAAGCAGCTCCTCGCGATCAAGGAGGCAGCCAACTGATTCCGCGGTAGGGCGAAGCGTCCCCGCTGAGCCGCGGCTCACCCGGAGGGCTCGCCCTACCACACCGCCCCATCACCTCTCACCCATTACCCATCACCCGTTTTCCATGAAACTCCTCGCCTCTCCTGAAATCTGGTTCGTCTGCGGCTCGCAGCACCTCTACGGCCCCGGCCCGCTCAAGCAGGTCGCCGCCAACGCCACCGAGGTCGCCAAAGCCCTCGCCGCCGCCAAGAAGCTCCCGCTCAAGACGGTCTTCAAGGCCCTCGTCACCACGCCCGACGAGATCGCCGCCCTCTGCCGCGAGGCCAATTCGGATACGAATTGCGCCGGCCTCATCCTCTGGATGCACACCTTCTCGCCGTCGAAGATGTGGATCCGCGGCCTCACTTCGCTGCAGAAGCCCTTCGTCCACCTCCACACGCAGTTCAACCGCGACCTGCCGTGGGGCACCATCGACATGGACTTCATGAACCTCAACCAGGCCGCCCATGGCGACCGCGAGGCGGGGTTCATCCACACGCGCATGCGCCTCGGCCGCAAGGTCGTCGTCGGCCACTGGTCGGATCCGGAGGTCCAGGACCGCCTCGGCGCCTGGATGCGCGCCGCCCGCGCCTGGCACGACTGGCAGGGCGCGAAGTTCGCCCGCTTCGGCGACAACATGCGCCAGGTCGCCGTCACCGAGGGCGACAAGGTCGCCGCCGAGATGAAGTTCGGCTTCGCCACCAACGGCTACGGCGTCGGCGACCTCGTCGCCGTGATCAACCAGGTCAAGGACGCCGACATCTCCGCCCTCTGCGCCGAGTACGAGAAACTCTACAAGGTCGCCGCGCCCCTCAGGAAGGGCGGCGCCCGCCACGCCTCGCTCCGCGACGGCGCCCGCTACGAGCTCGGCCTGCGCGCCTTTCTCGAGGAGGGCGGTTTCAAGGGCTTCACCACCACCTTCGAGGACCTCCACGGCCTCAACCAGCTTCCCGGCTTCGCCTGCCAACGCCTCATGGCCGACGGCTACGGCTTCGGCGCCGAAGGCGACTGGAAAACCGCCGCGCTCCTCCGCGCGATGAAGGTCATGGACGCCGGCCTCGTCGGCGGCACGTCCTTCATGGAGGACTACACCTATCACCTCTCGCCGAAGGGTCACCAGGTTCTGGGTTCGCACATGCTCGAGATCTGCCCGACCATCGCCATGGGCAAGCCCACCCTCGAGATCCACCCGCTCGGCATCGGCGGCAAGGACGACCCGGTTCGCCTCGTGTTCGACGCCCCCGCCGGCCCCGCGCTCAACGCCTCGCTCGTCGACCTCGGCAACCGTTTCCGCCTGATCGTGAACGAGGTCACCGCCGTAAAGACGCCGAAGCTGCCGAAGCTCCCCGTCGCCCGCGCCGTCTGGGAGTGCAAGCCCGACTTCAAGACCGCCTGCGGCTGCTGGATCCTCGCCGGCGGCGCCCACCATACCGGCTACAGCTACACCGTCACCACCGAGATGCTCGAGGACTTCGCCACCATCGCCGGCATCGAGCTGGTCACGATCAACGACGACACCACGCTCGGCGAGTTCAAGCAGACCCTCCGCAACAACGAGGTCTACTACCACCTCGCCCAAGGCATCCGGGCCTGACACTCGCTCCTCAGCTGGAGGGCGGCGCTCCGTCGCCGCCTTTCAACAGCAGAGGGTCCTGCATTGCGCTCCATCATCCTGTCGCACCTATCCTCGCGTATGCGTGCAAAGTTGAGCCTCCTTGTACTTTGGGTCTCACTCACTGCACATGCAGCGCAAGGCGCATTATGCTTCTCGCTGACCGTTGCGGCAGATGATCCAGCAAACTGGCCAGCACCCTATACCATTCTGGCTGCTCCAGCATCCGGCTCTACGTCTCCAGATTCGCCGCAAGTGCTGAAGATTGTTCTGAATCCCGAAGTGCTGCACACCAAACCATATGGAGGGATCACGAAGATTGAGCTGATCACCTTCAAGTCGGCCAAATCGGAGGAGCGGAAGAAATTCTTGCTGATCCAGCCGCCACAAGGTCTTCCATCAAGGGTACCGGAATATTGCACTCCGACTTCGGCGGAGCGGAAACAGATGTTTTTCCAATCCCGGATCGAGAGCATCAGGCCGATCGCTGAAAGCACTCAGATTCTGGAGTTCGAGATGACCTTGGAAGAGTCTGATCGCACAGCACTCGTGATCGACCAGCCATGCGGGCCGTGTGCGGCTGGCAGTTTGGCATTCTTCCTCATCGATACTCCATCGCTGCCGCCAGCACCGTCCCAAGGCACTACTCCATAGTGGTTTCTTCCTGATTTCCTGAGTTCCAGATTCTCCGGCCTCCGCTTCCTGGCTACCCGCTACTCACTACTCGCTACTATCCCGCCCTCATGCTCACCGAACTCAAACGCGAGGCCTACGAGGCCAACATGGCCCTGCCCAAGCACGGGCTCATCAACCTCACCTTCGGCAACGCCTCCGCCATCGACCGCGCCAAGGGCATCTTCGCCATCAAGCCCAGCGGCGTCGATTACGCCGCCCTCAAACCCGAGGACATGGTCCTGGTCGACCTCGAGGGGAAGATCGTCGAGGGCAACCTCCGCCCCTCGTCCGACACGCCCACGCACCGCCGGCTCTTCCTCGCCTTCCCGACCATCGGCGGCGTCGTCCACACCCACTCCTCGCACGCCACCGCGTTCGCGCAGGCCGGCCGCAGTATCCCGATCTTCGGCACGACCCACGCCGACTACTTCTTCGGCGACATCCCCGTGACCCGCAGGATGACCGCGGCCGAGATCGGCGGCGGCGCCTACGAGTGGGAGACGGGCAACGTGATCGTCGAGCGCTTCGCCGAGGGGAAGTTCGACGCGCTCGATTTCCCCGCCGTGCTGGTCAACCGCCACGCGCCCTTCACCTGGCGCCCGACAGTCGCCGGCGCCGTCGAAGTGGCCGTGGCCGTCGAGTGCATCGCCCACATGGCGCTCATGTCGCTCCAGCTCGAGCCCCAGCTTCCGACGATCGAACCGGAGCTGCTCAACAAGCATTTCAAGCGCAAGCACGGCCCCGGCGCCTATTACGGCCAGCCGGGCTCCGCACATTGATAGTACTTCCGGAATATTGCCGAGCGCCCCGGTTCCGGGCGGAATGCCACCTTCACCGCCCCCGGCCGCGCCAAACCGGAGCCCGCCGCCCTTCCCGCCCCCGTTTTCCGAAAACCGCACCATCCCAAAAAATCCCATGAACACCCCGATGAAAATCGCCGCCACGCTCTCCTTGGCGGCCGCACTCGGCACCGGCGCCCTCAACGCCGGCACCGTCACCTCCAAGCCGTTCGGCACCGTCGACGGCCAGCCGGTCGAGCTCTTCACCCTCCGCAACGACAAGGGCGCCGAGGCCACCATCACCAACTACGGCGGCATCGTCGTCACCCTCCTGGTGCCCGACAAGGCCGGCAAGATGGTCGATGTCGTCATGGGCTACGACAACGTCGACGGCTACGTCGCGAAGACCCCGTACTTCGGCGCGCTCATCGGCCGCTACGGCAACCGCATCGCCAAGGGCCAGTTCACCCTCGACGGCCAGACCTACCAGCTCCCGCTCAACGACGGCGCCAACACCCTCCACGGCGGCGAGAAGGGCTTCGACAAGGTCGTCTGGCAGGGCAAGGCCGCCCAGAGCTGCTGCGGCGCCGCCCTCGAGCTCACCTACCACAGCAAGGACGGCGAACAGGGCTACCCGGGCAACCTCGACGTCGTCGCCACGTATACATTGACCAACGACAACGCGCTCTGCGTCGAGTTCAAGGCCAAGACCGACAAACCCACCGTCGTCAACCTGACGCACCACTCCTACTTCAACCTCAGCGGCGGCGGCACCATCCTCGACCACCTCCTCACCATCAACGCCGACAAGACCACGCCCGTCGACAAGGGCCTGATCCCCACCGGCGAGATCGTCTCCGTCGAAGGCACGCCCTTCGATTTCCGCAAGCCCACCGCCATCGGAGCTCGAATCGACGATCCCGATACGATCCTCCAGTACGGCCCCGGCTACGACCACAACTGGGTCGTGAACCAGCCCACGGCCGGCGAGCTCTGCCAGCACGCCGTCGTCGAGTCGCCCAAGACCGGCATCGTGATGGAGGTCCTCTCGACCGAGCCCGCCGTGCAGTTCTACGCCGGCAACTTCCTCGACGGCACCATCACCGGCAAGTACGGCCAGGTCTACCAGAAGCGCTCCGGCCTCTGCCTCGAGCCGCAGCACTTCCCGGATTCGCCCAACCACGCGAATTTCCCGAGCACCGTCCTCCGCCCCGGCGAGACCTACACCAACACCATCATCTACAAGTTCTCGACCAAGTGAGCGTGCCCGCGCTTCACTGAGGCGCCCCTCCCCCGCATCCCCCAAACAAAATGCAACCTATCGACTGGATCGTCATCGGCCTCAACTTCGTGCTGCTCGTCGGCATCGTCTGGTGGTCGTCCAAGTTCCAAAAAACAACGGAAGACTACTTCCTCGCCGGCCGCCATGTGAGCTGGTTCGTGGTCGGCTGTTCGCTGTTCGCCTCGAACATCGGCTCCGAGCACATCGTCGGTCTCGCCGGTTCCGGCGCCAACAACGGCATGGCCCAGGCCCACTGGGAGTTCCACGCCTGGCTGATGATCGTGTTGGCCTGGGTGTTCGTGCCCTTCTACTACCGCTCGGGCGTCTACACGATGCCGGAGTTCCTCGAGAAGCGCTTCAACGCCAAGACCCGCTGGGTGCTCTCGATCGTCTCCCTCGTCGCGTATGTCTTCACCAAGGTCGCCGTCACCGTGTACGCCGGCGCGATCGTCTTCCAGACGCTCCTGCCCGACACCTTCGGCTCCCCCGACAACGCCTTCTGGGTCGGCGCGATCGTCACGGTCATCCTCACCGGTGTCTACACGATCTTCGGCGGCCTACGCGCGGTCGTGTACACCGAAGTGGCGCAGACGTTCGTCCTCCTGCTCGGCTCCGGCCTCATCACCTACTTCGGACTCAAGGGCCTCGGCGGCTGGGACCAGTTGGTCGAGATCTGCAAACCCCACGCCGAGAAGTTCGCCCTCTGGCGCCCGAACACCGACGTGAACTTCCCGTGGCTGGGCGTCATGATCGCCTCGCCCGTCATCGGCATCTGGTACTGGTGCAC
>JAEZSJ010000328.1 GCA_023443985.1 Verrucomicrobiota bacterium
GTGCTGGAGTGGCCGTGATGTTCAACCTCCACGACTCGGTCCCCTATGCGCCGGCCCTGCCCGGCATCGAGCGCCGCACGCTCTGCCACGGTGCGCGCATGCTCATGACGGAGTTCCGCCTGCACGCGGGCAGTGTGCTGCCGGCCCACTCGCACCCGCACGAGCAGACCGGCTATCTCGTCAGCGGCCGGCTGCGGTTGCGCATCGGCGCCGAGGAACGCGAGCTCGGTCCCGGCGACAGCTGGAGCATCCCGGGCGGGGTGGAGCACCAGGCGACGATCCTCGCGGACGCGGTGGCGCTGGAGGTGTTCGCGCCGGTGCGGGAGGACTACCTGCCGCGGGATTGAGCCGTACTCTCCCGCGATGAGCAGCCTGATTTCACCCGAGCCGGTGCCGATCGTCCGCGCCTCCGCGGTGGACGCGCCGGAGCTCCACGAGCTCCAGCGGCTCGCCTATCGCAGCGAGGCCGAGTTGTGCGGCGACTGGACGATCCCGCCGCTGGTCGAGCCGTTGGCGGCGACCGAGGCGGCGCTGGCGGCGATGCTCGTGCTCAAGGCCGTGGTGGCGGGCCGGATCGTGGGCGCGGTGCGCGGGCGGCTCGAGGGCGAGACCTGCCACGTCGGCCGGCTCATCGTGCACCCCGAGGCGCAGGGCCGCGGGCTCGGCACGCGGTTGCTGGAGGCGCTCGAAGCGGCGACGCCGACCGTGTGCCGCTACGAGCTCTTCACGGGTGAACGCAGCGCCCGCAATCTCCATCTGTACGCGAAGCTCGGGTACAAGCTTTTCCGAACCGAGGCGCTCTCGCCGCAGGTGAGGCTGGTGTTCCTGGAGAAGACACGAGCCGCCGCCGCTGCGGGTTCGTGACCGGGATCGGCAAAGCCGACCTGGCGGAGTGGTGACGGTTTCGACGGAGCTTCCGACCCTGCCGGCCGCCCATTTGCGAAACAGCTCGCCAGTCCGCGCCCGCCGCGGTGGCTTTGCTCCATGCCGTCCCCCCGGTTCCATCGCCTGCTTTCTCCCGCGTTCTGCAGCGCCGCGGCGCTGGGCGCGATCGCCCTCGCGCTGGCGGGCTGTGCGCACGTTGCCGCGCCCGCGGCGTCCCCTTCCGCCATGTCCCCCGCCCCGACCCCGCTCTCCCCGCGCGATGCGCGCATCCAGTATGTCGGCCGCTTCGCCTTCGCCGGCGAAGGCGAGGCGCGCCTGGGTTTCCCCGGCGTGACGATCCGCTTCGCCTATCGCGGCCCGGCGCCGACGCTCCTGTTCGGCGCGACGTCGCCCCATTGTGCGTTCAACCTCGCCGTGAACGGCTGGGAGCCGGTGGTGATCCGGCTCCCGGAGGGGCGCAGCGAGCTGCCGTTGCCGTCCGGCCCCGCGCCGGAGGGCGGCTGGCTGGTCGAGCTGGTGCGGCGCAACGAGAACTGGCAGGGCATCGCCTCGTTTCACGGGCTGGCGCTGCCGGAGGGCTGCGAGCTGCTGCCGCCGCCCGCGCTGCCGGAGCGCCGGCTGCTGTTCATCGGCGACTCGATCACCTGCGGCGAAGCGATCGACCGTTTTCCGCCCGAGCTCGACAATACCCCGCGCATGGCCAACGCCCCGCGCTCCTACGGCATGCTGCTTGGTCGCGCGCTCGGCGCGCAGGTGCATCTGGTGAGCTGCGGCGGCCGCGGCGTGATGCGCAACTGGAAGGGCGAGGGCGCGGACCGCGACGCCACGGCGCCGCAGTTCTTCCAGCGTGCGCTGCCCGACGAGGCGGCGGCAGCGTGGGACCATTCCCGTTACGCTCCAGACGCGATCGTCGTCTGCCTCGGGCAGAACGATCTCAGCTCCGGCTGGATCGACGAGGCGGTGTTCACCGCCGCGTTCTCCAGCTTCTTCGGCGACCTCCGCCGGGCGCATCCGGGGGCGGCGGTGCTTTTCACCGAGAGCCCGATGCGCAGCGAGGACCCGTCCACGGAGGACGGGAAGAAGCGCGAATTTCAGCGCCGGTGCCTGCGTACGGTGATCGAGGCCGCGCATGCCGGCGGCGACAGGCGCGTGGCTTTCGCGCCGTTGCACCAACATCCGGGTACACCGACCAACGCGCATCCCGTCGCCTTCCAGCACGAGCAGATGGCGGCCGAGTTGATCGGCCCGCTGCGTGCGCTCGTCGGGTGGTAGGAGTTGAGGCGGAAGGCGGGAGGCCCGAGGCGATCGGGCGGCGGGCGGAAGGGCGGGGAGCTGTGGCGACGGCCTCCGGGCCGGCGAAACCGGGCGACGCAGGCACGAGAGCCTGCGCCTCCTCGGCGGCGCGCTGCCATTCGTGGGTGCGGGCGGCGAGGGCTTCGCGCAACTGCTGCTCGGTGCGTTTGCGCGCGGTGATGTCGGCGATCGCAGAAGCAGAAACTGCACGGGCCTGTGTCGCTGGCGCGGCGGCGTCTCGCGCGCGAGTCCTACAACGCGGCCGTTTTGTAGGAATCAGAATGCTTGATACGCTTGTGAATAAATTCTGAAGGTGGAGTATGCCCACGATAGTCTCCCTGATTCGTCGCGTGTTCGCTTCAGTTTCGGTCGCTCCGGCCGAAGAGGCCGCGCGCAGAGCCGGTCGCTCCCATTTCGAGAAACTCGCCCTCGGCGGCGCCGCACTGGTCGCGCTGGCGACCGGTGCCGTGGCGCAGACCGCCAGTTCGACCCACACCATGGATGGTTCCGCGGCGGAACACCATATGACGACGGCATCGGGCGTGACCTTGGACATGGATGCAGGCCTATCTGCTGTCGTGTTGGGCGGCGCGACGGACGCTAGCAACAAGACGGTCACGAACAACGGCACGCTGACGGCGACCGTCGACACGATCGAGATCAAGGCTGGCAGCGGCAATACGATCGGCAACAGCTCCACGGGCAGGATCGAGTCGGATCTGTCGGCCGTCTCCACGGGATCGCTGACGACGAACACCACGGTCAACAACGATGGGACGCTCACGGGCACCGGCGCTGCTGCCACGATCGACATCATGGGCACCACCGCAGGCATCACCAACACCGGCACTGTCGAGAACACGGGTACCGGCGAAGCGATCCATCTTCAGAAGACACTTGAAGGCGGCGCTTCCATTTCGAACAGCGGAACCGTCTCCGCGCTCTACAACAACGCCATCAACATCGTCGGGACCATCGGTGGCACGGGCAGCGGTTCCATCTCCAACACGGCGGGTACGATCACGGCCACCGGCGGCAACGGCATCCGCGCGGCGGCCATCGCCAGCAACGGTTCCATGGAGAACATCGGTACTGGTACCATCACCGCCCTCACCACCGGGTACGCTGCGATCCGCATCGCTGGCGACAATGCCGGCACGATCGACAATGCCTCGGGCGCGAGCATCATTTCTGCCGGGGCGGGTATCTACGTCGCGGGCAATTCCACCGTCATCAACAATTCCGGCTCCATCACGGCGGCGACCAGCGGCAGTGCAGTCGGAGAGACCTCAGGCATCTACATCGCCGGTGATTCGGCGGGCGACATTACCGACGACACTGGCACCGGCACCATCACAGCCTCGAGGGGCTACGGCATCTACACCGTCGGCGCCGCCGGCGACGTCACAGGCAACACCATTACTTCGAGGCTCGACGGCATCCATGTCGGCGGCACGGCCGACTCGGTGACCTCCACCGGCACGATCACCACCTCCGGCACCGCGGCCGACGGCGTGCGCATCGCCAACACCGACGCCGCGGCCACCGCAGTAACCGGCAGCGTGAGCG
>JAEZSJ010000368.1 GCA_023443985.1 Verrucomicrobiota bacterium
GCCGTACTCTGGGAGATCCGCGGCGGGCGTGCGACCGCACGCGCCCGCCGCCGACGTTTAGTCGAGGTGGAACACCTCGCGCAGGTCCTGCGAGACGGGGCTGTGGTCCGGGTTGCTCGGCATCACATCGCCCATGTGTTTCCACCACCGCTGGCAGGCGGCCGTGCCGGCGATGGCGGCCCAGCGGGCCTCGTCCTCGACCTCGACGTAGCCGAAAAGCTGTTTCGTCTGCGGGTGGAGAAAGATGGAGTAGTTGTGCACACCGTGGGCCTTGAGCTCCGCCTCGAGCTCGGCCCAGATGGGCCGGTGGCGGCGCTCGTACTCGGCTTCGCAGCCGGCGTTCACGGACATCACGAAAGCTTTGCGGATCATGTTGGTGCGGAGGTTGGGGCGAACGTTCGGGAAGGTGGCGCGCGCGGCCGGGCGCGGCGACCGCCGACATCGCGGGACAGTTCGAATCGGCCGCGGCGGCACCGAGTTTGCCGTTGAACTCGACCGCCGGAATCGGATTCTACCTGCCCCGATGCCCGCCCCTACCCTGCGAACGCTCGCCCGCACCCTCGGTCTCTCCCGCACGACGATCTCCGACGCGCTGCGCGGCTCGCCGCGCGTGAACCCGCAGACGGCCGAGCGAGTCCGCGCGGCAGCCAAGGCCGCCGGTTACGAGAGCAATCCGCTCACCGGCACGGTCATGTCGCTGCTCCGGCGGTCGCGCAGCCAGAAGTTCCGCGGGGTGCTCGCCGCGATCGAGGTGGTCGATCCGGACCGCCCGCAGCACGCGATCCGCTACAACCACAGCGTGCTCGCCGGCGTGAGCGAACGCGCCGGCGCTCTCGGGTTCAAGGTCGAGCGCTTCGAGCTCAGCGCCGCCGGCCTGCGGCTCAACCGGCTCGACACCATCCTCCAGGCGCGGGGTATCCATGCGATGGTCATCCTCCCCGCCTCCGGCTTCCCGGACCTCTCGGGCCTGCGCTGGCAGCAGTACACGGCAGTCTATGTGGACTACTTCATCGACCACCCGCCGCTCCACTGCATCTGCTCCGACCACTACCGCTCGATGGTGGCGCTGCTGCAGCAGCTCCACGCCCGCGGTTTCCGCCGCCCCGGCATGTTCGTCGAGATCACCCACGACGAGCGGCTCCACTACCGCTGGGAAGGCGCCTTCCTCGCCCTCCAGAAGTACCTGCCGAAGACCACGGCGGTGCCCGCTCTGCGTCTCCACGAGGTCACACGGGAGGGCTTCGAGACCTGGTTCCGCAAATACAATCCCGACGTTGTGATCGGACACCAGCCCAGCGCCGTCGAATGGATGCAGGCCTGCGGCGCGAAGGTGCCGGAGACCCACTCCTTCGTGTGCCTGAACTCGCTCCGCACCAACGGGGAGTGCGCCGCGCTCGACCTGCTCGCGTCCCACCTGGGCACGCGCGCCGCCGAGCTGGTCATCGGTCAGCTCCTGCACAACGAGCTCGGGATCCCGGTCGAACCTTCGCTCACCACGATCCCGGCCAAACTGCTCGAAGGCCCCACCCTGCGTGTCGCAGCGCCGACCGGCGCAGAGTAGCCGCCCACCACGCCACCAGGCGGGACCTGCCGACTGCGCAGCGCCAGTCCGTCGCGGCCCGACGCTTCAGCCCGCGAGGTCCGTTGTTCCTCGCCCGACAGACGTCCTTGCAGCCGCACGCTCCCACTTGCCTTCCGGTTCTCGGCAGTGGACTGCGTGGTGACGGACGCAGGGACCCGGAGGATCCGCCGTGCCTGGAATCCACCACCGGTGGTGCCGGACGGGGACTGAAGCACCCCGCCACGGCCAAACCGCCACGGATCAGCGCAGGTACGGCGCGAACGGCGCACCGGGCAATGCCCGCAACGCGTCCGCCACGATCGCGGCGTTCAGCGCGGCGCCCTCCCGGCTGGTATGCGTATGCTCGTCGGCGAAGAGCGGCTCGACCGCCGCCGCGCCGAGCGCGTCATAGCGCGCGGCCATCAGTTCACCCAGATCGATGAACGCCACCCCTTCGGCCTGCGCCACCGCGCGCGCCCAACCGGAGTATGTCGACTCCGTGCGCCCCACCCGACCATCGACCCACTTCTTGCGGGGCACGGGCGAGCAGACGATCGGCGTGACCCCGCGCGCCTTCGCTTCGCGGATGTAGTGACGGATATACCACCCGTACGTGTGCACGACCTCGTGCCGACCGGTGAGGATGTTGTCGATCTCCTCGGTCTCCTCCCCGGTGCCGGCGAGCGTGCCGCGCGCCCGCTTGTCGTCGTTCACCGGGGCGTTGTCGTTGTGCCCGAACTGGATGATGAGGAAATCGCCCGGTTTGAGCAGGGTGAGCGCGCGGGCCCAGTGGCCCGCGGTGAGAAAGGTCCGGCTGCTCAGTCCGCCGATCGCGCGGTTGACCAGGTTGAGTTTCCCGGTGTCGAGCAGCGCCGGGATCGCGTCGCCCCACCCCCATTGCCCGCCGGCGCCGTCACCGCAGCCATTGCGCACCGTCGAGTCGCCGATGAGCACGAGGGACGTCAGCGCCGGGTTCGCCGGCTCCGGAAGGTTCAGCCAGCCGATCGAGTCGGCGACGACCGCGCGGCCCTGCTCGGAGAGGAACGTCTCCCAGCCCGCGCCGCGCAGCCCCTTCAACCCGGCCACCACCGCAGCGGCGTTGTGTTCCGCGCCGGCGAGGTTCGTGTGCGTGTGGTCCGCGGCGAAGAGCGTCCCCGTCGCGGCCTCGCCCAGTTCCTGGTACTGGTCCGCGACGATTCGCGTGTGGTCGACGAACGGCACGCCGGCCTGCTGCGCGACCTCGCGGCTCCACTGGCGGAACCGGCCGGAACCGCGCTCGACCTTCCCGTCCCTCCAGATGTGGCGCACCGTCGGCGAGAGCAGGATCGGGGTCGCCCCCTTCGCCTGCACGTCGGCGATCATCCGCCGCAGGTACCAGCCGAAGGTGTGCACGACCTCGTGCTTCTTCGTCACCAAATTGTCGATCTCCTGGGTCTCTTCGCCGAGCCCGGGCAGCGATCCGCGCGCGCGCAGCGGGCGGGTGGAACCGGGCGGCTCCTCGTTGATCGCACCGCCGTCATTGTGGCCGAACTGGATCAGGACCTGATCCCCCGCCTTCACGTCGGCGAGCAACTCGTCCCACAGTCCCTCGGTGATGAAGGTGCGGCTGCTGCGGCCGCCGCGTGCGCGGTTGACCACGTTGATCTTCGTCGGATCGAAGAACTGCGCGAACGGCACGCCCCAGCCCTCCTGCTCCACGCCCTTGCCCTTCGCCGCGGTCGAGTCGCCGGCGACAAACACCGTCGGCAGCGAGGGATCACGCGGGCGCGCGGTGGCCGCGGGGTTGACCGCAAGATCGGGGGCCGGCGTGGCCGTGGCGCCGGGGCGCGCGGCCTTGATCTTCTCCACGAGCGCCCGAGGGACCGCCAGCATCGTGCCATGGCGCGCGCCGGCCGGCAGGCTGACGGAGCTGGTGACATCTTCCCACAGGTTGAAGTCGCGCGAGCGCAGCGCGCCGTAGTGTTTCTCCTTGTAGACGTCGAAATACAGCACCATGTCGGCCCCCACGCGGATCGCTGTCGGCCCTTCCACCCAATCGCGGGTGAACGGCGGGCCGAACTCCCGCCACGGGCCCTCCGGGTCGTCCGCCACCGCCAAGCGGAGGTGTTTCTTCAGCGGATTCACCGTCTCGTCCTTCACGACGAGACGGAACTTCCCGTCGGCGCCGGGCAGCGGCGCGCCGTCGATCACGCTGAAGCCGGGGTCGGAGAAGAGCCGCGTGGGCTCGAACGTCCGCCAGTCGCCGGTCGTGGTGGCGTAGAGCCGATGGTTGAGCGCGTCCTCCGAGGCGCCCGCGGTCTCGGGGAACCTTCCCGGGATCGTCGATGCCCAGTAGATCAGGAACCGCTCGCGGCCGGCATCCCAGACCACCTCGGGCGCCCAGGTGTTTCGGGTCGTGGGTTCGTGCTCCATCACCGGGATCGCCTGCTGCTCGGACCAGACGAGGAAGTCGCGGGTCGACGCGTGGCCGATGTGCCGATCCCACCAGCCAGTCGTCCACACGAGGTGGTAGGTGCCGTCCGGGCCGGCGACGACGGAGGGATCGCGCATCAGGCGGTCCTTGCCGATCCGCGGAGCGAGGAACGTCCCGCCCCCTCCAAGCGTTTCCCAGCGATACCCATCCTCGCTCCAGGCGAGGTGCAGGCCATCGGCCCCGTTGCCGGTGAAATAGGTGAACAGGTGGACCGTATCGGACTCGGCGGTACCGGAGGAGACGGCCAACGCGGTGAAGAGCGAAACGAGGAGACGGCGGAGAAGACGCATGGGCGGAAACTCGGGACAGGGTCTGCCGCCGGGCTGAAAAAGCGAACCCGACCGGCGGCAGCAGGTCGGGTTCGGGGAAAACAACCGGATCGGCTCAGCCGGTCGCCGCCCACTTGAGCAGCAGGACGAAGAGGCCGACGATCGAGAAGGACACGGCGCAGCAGGCCAGGAAGCCGATCGTATCCGCCTTGTCCCAGCGGCAGAACTCCCAGTTCGACCAGGGCGCGAGCTTCGTATGGTCGAAGCGCGTCGGATCCTTGCGGGTCTCCGCCATGCCCTGCTCCTCGAGTTCGGGCGTGTCGCCCACCGGGGTCTTCATCTTGCCGTAGAACTGGAGCACGCGATCCTTCTCGGTGCGGGGGGTGAACCAGCTCACCAGCATCAACACCGCGAACGGGAAGAAGCCGTCGAAGAAGAACTGCGCGGTCATGCGCTGCGAGGGCGAGAGCGCGGCGACGTCGAGGCCGGCCTTGCCCAGCAGCCAGCACTCGAAGTTGAACCGGCCGCTGCCGACCAGCGGGCTGGAGAGGTCGTCGGCCTTCTCGTGCACCACCGAGGCGAAGTAGACGCCCGCGGGCTTGCCGGACGGCGTCGGCGCCATCTCGGTGAGCGCCGGGTTGTGGCTGAGGGTGTCGAACTTCGAGGCGGTCCACGGCACGATGAGGATGAAGATCGTCGAGAGGAGCACGCAGGACCAGACGGCCTGCACGGTGAGGCGGCGCCAGAAGTACGACATGAGCACACACGCGCCGAACGGGATGTTGACCGTGAGCACGATGTTCACGATCGAGAGGAAATCGCCCATCAGCCAGGCGGACACGGCGCCGAGCGCGAGCACCACGACGATGGTGCAGCGGGCGTAGAAGACGCCCTGCGCCTGCGAGATGTCCGGCCAGATCTGGCGGTAGACATTGCGGACGAAGAGCGAGGAGATCGCGAGCGCCTTGGCGGCGAGGGTCGACATCGTGCCGGCGAGCACGCCGGCGAGCATCATGCCGATCAGGCCGGGCCCGAGCAGCTTGTTGGAGAGCGTGCCCCAGGTGGAGTCCGGGTCGGACAGGCCGCCCACCCCGAAGACCGCGATCGCGATGAGGCCGGCGAACGCCCAGAGGATGATCATGAAGCGCTTCAGGTACGTGCCCGAAACGCCGCTACGCGCGGCCATCTCGTTCTTCGCCGAGCCGCAGATGCCCATGTTGTGGCTGAGACCGCCGTTCTGCACGATGCTCACCAGCAGGATCGCCAGGAGACTAAGCACGGAGAACTGGCCCGCGTTGCCCGAGCCGAAGAGGTCGAACATGTGCGACGGCACCTTCTGCCCGAGCTGCGACCAGCCGCCGATGGCGTTCAGGCCGACCGGGATCAGGATGATCGAGAACGCGATGATCAGCACGCTCTGGAGTCCCTCGTTGACCGCGGCCGCCGACATGCCGCCGAGCACGATGTACGTGCCCACGACCGCCGCGAAAACGACATAGAAAAGGACCTCCGGCAGAAGTGTGACGTAGCTGTGGAGCTCGCCGCGCTCGCTCCGGTCGCGCAGGAGCGCGAGCTCGTCCTGCTCGGCGGCGGAGAGCGTGCCGGCCGCGGCCTGCTTCTCCAACGCCTTGAGCTGGTTGTAGCCATCGACGGAGGCGCGGTCCTCGGCCGTCCACTGCGCCTCCTGCTTCACGACCAGCGACGAGGCGATCTTGTAGGCGGTGACGTTGGCGAACCCCAAAAACACGCAGGCGACCAGGATCTGGAACACGGCATAGAAGCGCGCCAGCTTGCGGCTGCCGAAACGGTCCTCGAAGAGATCCGAGACCGTGGTGAGACGCGCGCGGCGAAACCACACGTTCATGAACCAGAAGTACGGGTTCATGAACACCGTCTGGAACGAGAGCCACGAGCCCGGCGCACCCTGCTGGTACACGAAGCTGGCCGTGCTCACCGCGCCCGACGGCTCGGTGGCGTTGCCGAAGTTCAGGAAGAACTGGTACAGCTTGCCGAGCTTCCGGCCGGCGAGGAAGTAGCCATCCTCCGAGTTGTTGCCCGCCGAAGCCCGCTTGCCGATGTAGACGACGGCCGCGAGATACGCGAAGACGATCAGGATATCGAGGATGTGGAGACTTCCGAAGCGCATGGGAGACAGGTGGGGTTGAGTCGGAGCGGCCGGAACGCACAGGGTGCGTCGCCCGGCACCGGGCCAACATGCGCGGCGCCGCGCGCCGATTCAACCTTCGGGGCCTCCCGCGAGTGTCGGACAGTTCAGCCGTCGCGGGTGCGGCCGGCCGCCGTCTACTCGCCGAGCTGCTCGCGCGCGAGCGCGAGGTTGCGCAGCGCCGCCGGCTCGCCGGGCCGCCGGCGCAGCACCTCCTCGTAGGTCGAGATCGCTTCCCGCAAGCGACCGGTCACCAGCTGGCAGTTGCCGAGGTTGGCCCGGGCCGGCACATGCTCGGGCGCGATCTCGAGGGTCGCGCGGTAGGCCGCCATCGCGCCCGCGAAGTCCCGCCGGCGCGCGCGAAGGTTGCCGGTCGCATAGTGCGCCTCCGCCGAACCAGGATCCAGGCGGAGCGCCTCGCGCAACGCCGACTCCGCCCCGCCCAGGTCGCCGCGGCGGGTGAGGCAATGGGCGAGCGCCACCTGCGCTGGGGCGAACGACGGCTTCCGCCCGATCGCGGTCCGGTAGGACGCCTCCGCCGCCCCGAAGTCGCCCCGCTGCTCCTGCGCGCGCCCGAGATGGTAGTGCACCTCGGCCAACTCGGGCGCCGCCGCCAGGGCCCGGCGGAGCAACGCCTCGCCCTCGCCCGCCTGCCCCGCCGTGATGAGCAATGCGCCGAGGTTGATCGCCGCGTCCGGAGCCGCCGGATCCCGTGCAAGCACCAGCCGATACTGCTCCGCGGCTTCCGTCGCCCGACCGAGGCCGGTGAGCGCCTGTCCGAGGTTGAGGCGAGCGTCGGTCCCGGCGGGGTCGGCCCCGATCGCCGCCTCGAGGTGTGGGACGGCCTCCGCGAACCGCCGCTGCATCAGCAGCGCCGTACCCAGATTGTAGTGTGCCAAGGGATGGTTGGACTGCAGCTCGAGCGCCTTCCGGAACTGGACTATCGCCTGCTCGGCGTCCCCCGCTTCTGTGAGCAGGGCCTGGCCCAACCCTACGCGCGCCCGGGGGCTGTCGGGACGCTTGGCCACCGTGTCGAGCCAGAGCGCCTGCGCCGTACGGTAGACCCGATTCCGCGCCCAGGTGGCGGTACCGAGCGACAGGACGACCAGCCCCACGAGGACCGGAGTCAGCCACCGCGGACGCACCGCCGTCCGCACCCGGCGCACGAGCAATCCGGCCAGCAGGACAACAATGGCGGAAGGCAGATACATCCGATGCTCCGCGACCGTCTGCGTCGCCACGGGGACAAAGCTCGAACTTGGAGCCAGCAGGAGGAAAAAGCCCGCGCCGAGGAAACCCTCCACCCTCCCACGACTCAGCGCCCACACGCTCGCGGCTCCCGCGACACTGAGCACCAAGAGCCCCGGACAGACCGCCCCGAGGCCGCCGGCGGTCGGCATGCCATGGTCAAACACGAGCCCGGCGGGCCAGAACACCAGCCCCACGTAGCGGGGGATCGCATCGCACTGGGTCAGAAAGTAGGTCCACGGGTCGATCTGCGTGCCAAACCCGGCGGAGCCGCCCCGTCCATGGTTCTGCCCGACCAACGCCGCCAGCAGCAGCCAGGTGCCCGCCAGCGCCGCATGGGTCCGCCCGCGTTCCCGCCAAGCACCGCGGAACGAACCCGAGACAAAGATCCGGTCAAGGAGCAGCACCAGCAACGGCGCGCCCACCATCGTCTCCTTCGTCGCCATGCCCAGGGCACACGTGAGCACGCCCGTTCCCGCCCAGAGGCCGGATCGGGTCGGGCGCCCGACCGAGCGGATGAAGCAATACAGCGTGAGCAGCAGGAACAGCGCGGCGAGCAACTCGGCGCGTTGCGCCACGTAGCTCACGGTCGCGGTCTGCAGCGGATGGACGGCCCAGCAGAGGGCGACCGCGCCCGCGGCCCAGCTGTCGCTGTATTTCGGTGCCGAACACACCATGCCACCCGGAGCGCCGGCCCGGTGGAGCGCCAGCGTCCTGCGGATCACCCCGTGGAGGGCGAGCGCGGCGCACGCGTGGAGCAACACGTTCACCAGCCGGTATCCGAACACCGCCGTCCCTCCGAGCGCATGGTTGATCGCGAAGGTGAGGTTCAGGACCGGTCGGCCACTGACGGTCTCGCCCCCCGTGGCCGGCGGCCGCGCCCAGTCCAGCGTCGCCAGATGTCGGATGCTGGGGTTGTTCAGGATGGACGAGTTGTCATCGAGCACGAACGGGGCGTTGAACGTGTGCGACCACACGAGAACAACCGCCACGACGAGAAGAATCGCCGGCCAGCCGTTGGTTCTGTCTGCCCCGTCGGTCGTCACGGCCGGTTTCCCCGCCGGGCGCTCGTCTTTCCGTGCAATCGCCATCCGGAGATGATGTCCACCCTGCGCCACGTTGCACAAGCCCGGGACTCGGCTGTTCACCGCCGCAAAAGAAGAAGGACTCCCCCCTTTCGGGAGGAGTCCTTGGATAATCGGGCTCTCGGACAACCGGGACTTCTTAGAAGTCGAAGGTCGTCGTGAGCTTGAACAGGCGGGAGTCGATGATGCGGTAGGCGTAGGGCGAGCCGTCGTAGTTGACGGACACGACGCGCAGACCGCCGTCCTCGAACACGTTGTCCACGTTCAGCTGGACCTTCATCGTGACCTTGTCCTTGAAGATCTTCCGGGTGTAGCCGACCCAGAGGTCGGTGTACCAGTTGGCGCTGTCGTAGATCGGCCGGGTCACATCCGCCATGTCCATGTACGCGGGGTTGGCGTTCGCGCCGCTGGACTTGCCGTAGTAACCGATGACCGCCTTGTCCTCCCAACGGAGGCTGCCACCGAAGGAGAAGCCTTCGAAGCGACCCGAGGAGATCTTGTAGTTGGTCATGTAGGACCAGCGATAGCGACGCTGACCGTCGGCGGCCTGGCCTTCCTTGTCACGGGCGAGCGCAACCTGCGGGGTGACAACGCCATCATAGTAGAGCTGGGCGTTGTAGTAGCCGTTGGGTTCGTCGTCGCGGATCTCCGAGCGATAGCCGTAGCTGCCCCAGAAGGTCGTCAGGTCAACCGCGCGACCACTGAACATGGTGTAGGTCTTGAGGTGCTGGTACTGCGGGAGCAGGAAGTCGGCCGCACGGGCGTTGTCCCAGGCCGGGCTGCGGTGGTCGTACCACTCCGTGAACTCGGTGAGGACCTTCGAATACACCGTGGTCTGCTTGCCGGCGGTGACGCGCATCGTCCAGTTCGGGACCGGGTTGTAGTTCACCTGGACTTCAACACCCTTGGCCTCGGCATTACGCGTGGCGTAGATGCTGCCGATGCTGGCGTAGTAGTCGTAGTCCATGCCCCAGATCTGCTCTGCGGCGGCCTGGACGGCGGGCTCGTCAGCCGCGGAAACCTCGTCCCACTTGTCGGTTGTGGGATCGCGGCCCATGTTGATGAGCGCAATCGTACGGGCCCAGTTGCGGAACAGCACCGTGTCGATGTTGCCCGTCAGGCGGCTGATCGACGAACCGGGATTGGTCTGCTCGTTCTCGTTGGTGCCTTCGAACCAGATCACCCGAGCGAAGAACTTGTTGTCGAACAGCGAGAACTGGAAGCCGTAGTCCTCACCCTCGCCCTGCGGCTTGGGCAGCGGCACACCGAACGCATCCACCCGGGAGGCCGGGGGGGCGTCGAAGTTGCTGGACTTGTTGTAGCTCACGCCGAAGTCGCGGATGAACTGGTTCCAGAGGGAACCGCGGTTCGCGGCCTGCTCGATCTTCGACCAGCCCTTGAACGGCTTCAACACGCCGCCGATCGTGCGGGTCGTGCCCACGAGTTCGTCCCAGTAGTTCCAACGATCCATGATCGTGTCGGTCTGGTAGACGCCGTTGATGTACTTCTCGGCTTCGGTCATCTTCGGAGCGACAACCGGACCCTTCGCGTACTCGAGGATGACGTCGTTGGTGGTCGCGCGGGTCCGGTTCTTGTCCTGCCGGATACCGAACGTGGCCACCAGCCGGTCATCCCACAGGTAGCTGGTGATGCCGGCGCTGAGGGAACGGAGCTTGCGCTGGTTGGCGCCCGTGGTCGCGAAGTGATCCATGTAGCTCTGGGTCATGCCGTAGTCGCGCCACGCGCTGTTGGCGTAGTCGTAGGCGCGCACCGTGCCGGTGTAGCTGAGCACATTCCACTCGCCGGACGAGCGCGTCACCGCACCCGCCGCATCGCCGGGACCGGAGAGGTAGAACTGACGGCGCTGGCCGTTGTTGCCGAAGTTCCAACCGGACGGCGTGCCGTCCAGATTGTCGGCCATGTTCGGGAGGAAACGATACATTCCCTCCGCGCTGTCCGCGGCGACATAGGTCATGCGCTGGCGGATGAGCTCGTTGGTCGAGTCCGTACCCGACCACATGGCGAGGATCTGGTGCCGACCGAGCCACTTGGTCCAGTTGTTGTTCTTGGTGAAGTCCGGCGTGTAGGCCAACATCACCCGGTAGTTGTCGGTCAGGTTGTCGGTCAACGTGCGGTCCGCGTCCTGGTCTTCGACGAAGACTTGGCCCGCATACGGATTGGGCGTGCCGTCCGGATAGTACTTGTTCGTGTCGACGAACAGCGTCGCCACGTTCAGCTGCGACACCGTGTAGGCCGTGTTCGACTTGTAGTCCTGACGGAACCAGCCGGCATTGAGGTGGAGGTTCGGCAGGATCTGCTGTTCGAGCTCCAGATTGTAGGTCATCTGCTCGGCGTCACCCCAGTTCATCTGGTTGAGGTTCACGCGCTCCCAGTCGTAGATCGACTTGTCGGTCACCGCCGGGTACTTGTAGCTGCCCACCGTGGACGGGATGGGCCCGCCACCCATGGTGGTCCAGCCCCGGTTGTACACGGAGGACCAGGTGTCGTTCAGCCAGATGTTCCCTTCCGTCGGATGCGTGGAAGCGTTCGCCGTCGGCTTTCCATCGGTGCCCCAGATCGTGCGGTAGGTGTTCTCCAGCGAGGGCTGGAACCAGTTCACGAGCTGGCCGTCGGCGATCTGCTGGGTCGAGCGGCCCTTGTTCTGGTAGTACATGCCGCCCACGTACATGATCGAGGCGGTGTTGGTCATCGCCTGGTCGCCGAAGATCGAAACACCATTGTAGGTGTTGGCCGCGGCGTTCCACTTGCTCGCATCGAAGTTCGGGTGCGCCAGGACGAAGTCGCGCACCGACTGCGCATACGGGGAGCCGGCCTTCGGCACGTAGATGCCGACAACCTTCCCGTCGGCGGTCGTGACCGTGCGGTTCACCGAATCATACATCGGCGAGCCCGCATTCTTCCACGTCGTGACGAAGTCACGCGGGGTCAGCGAATTCGGGCGGCGGTTGTCGTTCTTGTACGACTCGACGCTGGCGGTGATGGTCGTGGTCTTGAACGGCTTGAACTTGATCGAGCCGTACAGACGGCGGGTGTTGTCGTAGGACGGACGACGCTCGAAGTCGCGATTCTCGGCGAGATAGGCGCCGTAGATCGCGAGCTTGTCCTTGATCAGGGCGCGGTTGAACGAGAACGAGCCGCGGAGCGAGCCGAGGCTGTCGACGCGCAGCGACACCTGGTTGGTGTCGCGCCCGAGCTGGGCGGTGGCCCAGCTCTGGTTGACGATACCGGCCGGGCTGCCCATGCCGAAGAGCATGGAGTTCGGGCCACGGTTGATTTCAACCGAGGACACGTTGTACGCGTCCATCGGCACGACCGAGTTGGCCGCGTAGTAGTTGATCGAGGCGGTCGGGGAACCGAGGCCGCGGACGCGGTTCGACGTGGCGACCGTGCCGTTCTGCACGACACCGCCGCTGGCGAAGCCGGAATTCACGTCAGCGATACCGTCGCTGCGCATCGACTGCACACCCGGGGTGTAGGTCAACGCACCCTCGGTGTTGATCTCGTAACGGAAGATGTCGTTCACGTCTGTCGACGCCGTATCCTCCATCAGCTGCTTGGTGATGACCGAGATCGACGGGGCGAGGTCGGAGATCTTCGTGTTGAGGCGGCTGCCCGCCAGGGTGTTCTCGGCGTAGTAGCCGTGATCCTTCGACGCATCGACGATGAACGGCGAGAGCACGACGATGTCCGCGTCGTCCTCGGCCGCGGGCGCGGGCGTGGCGGCGGCCGGAGCGGCCTGGGCGAATCCCGATGAGGTGGCAAGTAGGGCGAGAAGCGACACCGGGATGTGTCGCCGTCCCCTGCGAGGCGGTTGCTGCTGATGTAGGGTCATAGTTTTTTTTGTTGTCAGCGGAGTTGGGGTACCCCGTCGGGACGGGGTCATCCCTGTGATCGGCACCGGTGGCTGCTTGCATGCCCTGTTGGGGGGTAGTCCCCGGGGTCGGTCACAAGATATCTGAAGTGCTTGCGCCGGCAACGAACGCCGAAGCACCCCGTCAGACAACCGCCTGCCCATCAGACAGTCCGCATGTTCGCCGCCGACCGGCCCGAAGTGGTCGGCTCGGCAGCCCGGACCGTCCGAGGTGTGGCGATTTGCCGACCGCCCCGACTCCGCCGACCGTGGCCCGATCCCAAGCCGCACCGGGCTCCGCACCGAATCCGCGCAGCCCGGCATCTCCGCGCACGCCCGCGACGGGCCACCGGCCGCTCGCGTCACCGCCTATTCGCGACACTCCCCTCCCCATGCATCGTCCACGACCACTCCTGCCACTGCTCGCGCTCGCCGCGCTGCTCATCCCGCCCGCCGCCAACGCCCAGGCGACGCCCCCCGCCCCGCCGCCACCCACGCCCGATTACCCCGTCGACTATGAGCCGGCCGCCGAGCCCCGGATCCGCGCCG
>JAEZSJ010000186.1 GCA_023443985.1 Verrucomicrobiota bacterium
AGGAGGAGGGCGACCGCCTTCACCTTCTGGGTGGCGGCGTTCTCGACGAGGTCGCGGAACTGGGTGGCGGTCGAGGCGTCGAGGCGGCCAGCGAGCGCGATCTTCGCGACCTGGTTGGTGATTTCGAGGTTAGCGGTGAGAGCCATGGGTGACGGGAGCTGAGGTTGGTGATGGGTGGGGGTATGAGTATCAGCGTGCGACGAGGATCAGGACCGAGCGACCTCCGATGGTGATGCGATCCTGGACGGGAAGCAGCGGCTCCTGGCCCGGCTCGAACACCTCGTCGGGGGGCTGGGCGCCAGTGTTGGCGAAGACATGCCAGCGGGTGCCGGCGGGTGGCGCGGGGAGCGCGAAGTCGAGAGCTTCCCAATACATGTTGAACGCCGCGTAGATGGTCTGGTCGCCGCCTTGCCCGTCCTTGGCCTGGGCGCCGTCGAGCATGTAGGCGAAGACGCGGCTTCCGGGGGAGAAGTCGGCATACCAGGCGACCGTGCCGTGGAACGAGATTTCGGGCAGGCCGCTGAGCGGCGAGACCTGGCCGGTGAGGTGGTGACGCGGGCGCAACACCGGGTGGGCGTGGCGGAAGGCGATCATCCGGCGGAAGAAGCGGAGCAGCTCGGCGTTGGTCTCGACCGCGCTCCAGTCGATCCAGGAGAGGGACGTGTCGTGGCAGTAGTTGTTGTTGTTCCCGTGCTGGGTCCGCCCGATCTCGTCGCCGGCGAGCAGCAGGGGCACGCCGTGCGCGAGCAGGAGCATGGCGACGGCGTTCTTGGTCTGGCGTCGCCGGAGTTCGATGACGGCTGGATCGGTGCTGTCGCCCTCCCAGCCGCAGTTCCAGCTGTGGTTGTCGTTGCCACCGTCGTTGTTGTTCTCGCCGTTGGCCCCGTTGTGCTTGCCGTTGTAGGCGACGAGATCGTGGAGGGTGAAGCCGTCGTGGCAGGTGATGAAGTTGATCGAGGCGGTGGGGCCGCGGCCGTTCCAGCCGTAGAGATCGGGCGAGCCCTGCATGCGGGCGGCCATGGCGCCGGACAGGCCCAGGTCGCCCTTGAGGAAACGGCGGACATCGTCGCGGAACTTGCCGTTCCACTCGGCCCAGCGGCCGTAGGCGGGGAAGGAGCCGACCTGGTAGAGGCCGCCGGCATCCCAGGCCTCGGCGACGAGCTTGCACTTGGAGAGGATCGGATCGAAGGCGAGGCTCTCGAGCAGGGGCGGGTTCGCCAGCGGCGCGCCGAAGGGATCGCGCCCGAGGATGGAAGCCAGGTCGAAGCGGAATCCATCGATGTGATACTCGGCGGCCCAGTAGCGCAGACAATCGAGGACGAAGGAGCGCACGACCGGGTTGTTGCAGTTGAGCGTGTTGCCGCAGCCGCTGAAGTTGTAGTAGTAGCCCTCGGGGGTGAGGATGTAGTAGGTCTGGTTGTCGATGCCCCGGAAGGAGATGTAGGGACCGTGCTCGTTGCCCTCGGCGGTGTGGTTGAACACGACATCGAGCATGATCTCGATGCCGGCCTGGTGGAGCTCGCGGACGAGCGTCTTGAACTCGTCCATCTGCATGCCGAAGACGCCGGTGGCGGCGAAGCCGGCCTTGGGGGCGAAGAAACCGACAGTGCTGTAGCCCCAGTAGTTGAGGAGCCGTTCGCCGGATCCCGGCGCGATGCGGCTGTTCTCGAACTCGTCGAACTCGAACACCGGCATGAGCTCGACGCAGTTCACGCCGAGCTCCTTCAGGTAGGGGATCTTCTCGGCGAGGCCGGCGTAGGTGCCGGGGTTGCGGACCTTGGCCGAAGGGTCCTGCGTGAAGCTGCGCACGTGGAGTTCGTAGATGATGAGATCCTCGAGCGAGATGCCGACCGGGCGGTCGCCCTGCCAATCGAAGTCGTCGAACGCCAGGCGGGAGCGATGCGGGTACGGCTCCGACCAGTCGGGCTCGACGCCCCAGGTGTTGCGGCCGGCCAACAGCCGGGCGTAGGGATCGGACAGGATCTTGGTCGGGTCAAAACGGTGGCCGTGCTCCGGATCGGAGGGCCCGTCCATGCGGTAGCCGTATTCGATTTCCTCGACGTCGAGGTCGAAGACGATGATGCAGAACACGTCGCCGATTCGGAACTCGGGCGGAAACGGGATCTCGGCGCAGGGGGTGCGTTCGCCCTTCTGGAAGAGCACGAGCGAGCAGGCGGTGGCGTGGCGCGAGAAGATCGAGAAGTTCACGCCGCCGGGAACCAGCGTGGCCCCGAAGGGCAACGGGCGCCCGGCCCGGACCTTGTGGCCGGCGATCTCATGCGTGGGATAGAAATCGATGCGCGTTTCCATGGCGGGTCAGAGTTTCAACTCGGCCAAGGTGGCGTGGCATTCGAAGAACTGGAGGAAGCCGGTGATGCGCATCGTCTCGGCGAGGTTGTCGGCCAGCCCGACGAGGATCGCCTTGCCCTTCTTGGCCGTGAGTTGGCGATGGATGAGGAGGAGCACGCGCAGGCCGGCGCTGGACATGTAGCCGACCTGGGTGAGATCGAGGACGAGCACGGGGCTCTCGCTGAGAACCGGTGCCAACGCCGCCTGCACTTCGGGCGCGGTGCGGCCGTCGATCGCGCCGTCGATGGTGGCGACGGCGTGGGTCGGGGTGCGTTTGATGTCGATCTTCATTTGGCGGAGCGGCTCTGGACCGGCTCGATGGTGACCTTGAACTTCATGCGCGGGCCCTCGGCGGGGATGTCGACGGTGAGCGCGTCGGCGTCGTAGGCGGTGTAGTTCTTGCCATCGGCGGTGACCTCGGAGATGCGGATCGATCCTGCGGGCAGAAGATCGGGGGCGACGCGGAGTTTGCCGTCCGCGAGATGGCCGGGGTACGGCATGAAATAGAAGTCCATCGGCACCTTGCGGATGAGCAGGTTGGTGTAGGTGGCGGCAAGGAAGGCGAGTTCGAACGAGTGATACCCGCTCATGGAGTGGCTTCCCTTCATCCGCTCGGTGCCCATCAGGAAGGGGATGCCGTTGGCGAGAACGTTGAAATAGACGCCACCGTCCTCGTGATCGAGGAAGTAGGAGTTGTAGAAGGCGGAGGCTTCGCGGGCGTGGCGGAGGTAGTCCTCTTCGCCGATGCAGCCGTGGAGGATGAGGTAGGCGAGGATCGCCTGTTCCTGCTGCCACCAGGCTTTCCGGTCATGCCAGGCGAAGCGGTGGAACTTCTCGCCCGGGCCGAGGATGCGCTCGACGACATCGTACCAGCCGCCGCGTTGGCGGTCCTCGCCGGCGAACGGCATGATATCGGCGATCTTCCGGGCGAGCTCGACGTACCGTTCCTTGGGCGCGAGCGCATTGATGCGCATCAGGTTCCACGCGATCTTCAGATTGTGGCCGACGACGGCGCGGTTCTGCTGCCAGCCCCAGGACTGATCCTTGCTCCAATCCTCGAAGAACTTTTCCTGCACGAACGGGCTGTTCTGGTAGTCGGGGAAACGCTCCGCGATCGTGTCGCCGGTCTCCACGAGGAAGTCCGCGAAATCCTTCCGCCCCGTCGCGAGCACCAGGTTGATGAGGTAGGCGGGGGCGTGGTCGCCGACGGAGTTCCAGTTCTTCTTGGCGCGATTATGCCCGAGGCTCTCGGCGCGCGGATCGAGCGTGACGGGATCGATGTGCGAGAAATAGCCCCCGAGTTTGTCGTCGCGGAAGAAGCGTTTGAAGAGGTCGATCGTCATCTCGGCGTCCTTGAGGATCGCCTTGTCTCCGGTCATGCGGAACGTCTGGAGCGGACCGGCGAGGGCGTAGATCTGCTCGTAGGCGGGGATGGCGTAGTAGTCGTCGCCGAATTCGGACGCGAAGACCTTGTGCTCCTCGCCGTCCTTCAGATCGATACCGTGGTACCAATACACGATGTTCTCGTCGCGGTCGTAGAAGCGCATGTGTTCGCGCAGGTACAGGGTGCCCAACTCGGCGGCGCGCAGGTAGTCGGTGTTGCCGGTCAGGTGGAACGCACTCGCGAAGCCGTACACCAGTCGTGAGATGGTGTCCGTCTCCTGGCGGTGCGTGTTGGTCTTGAGTCCGCCGAGCGTGAGATTCGTGCGGTAGTCCTTGTAGTCGATCTCGCTTCCGGTGCCGCCGAACTGCGCCTTGAGGTAGAACTGGCCGAGTTCGTTGATCTGGTGCACCCACCATGACGGTTTCTCGAAGACGTAGTCGGCGGGGGTACGGCCGACGAATCTGAACTCCTTTGCCTCGAACTTCGTGGCGTCGTCCTCGGGATAGAAGATTCCGTAGGCGAAGAGGAATCGGTCGGGGACCAGCATGGAGCGGATCAGGCCGGTGCAATCCTGCCATGGGTCACCGAGGTTGCGGACCATCTGGGCGTAGAGATTGGCGCCGAGCTTCACTTCGAAGAGGCGGCCGTCGCTGGTCCGCATGGTGAAGACCTGGTTGTCGTCGAGCCCGGTCACGACGTATCCGGTGATCAGATCCGAGAACGGAAAGGAGAGGCGATTGGGAGCGGAGGACATGGCGGAATGGGTGGCGAAAGCGGGTGATGAAAGGAGGGGGGATCAGCCGGCGAAGGGCGGCGGGGCGGGGTCGTCCTGGTAGTTCTGGCAGACCTCGACGACCCGGTCGTCGGGGTCGCGAATCCAGATCGCGGCCCACCCGGGGATGAAGGAGTCGAAGTGCAGCGGGCCGAGGTTCACCTTGAGCTCGGTACCGAGGGTCTCGGCGAACGCCTCGACATCGGGCACCTCGAACGCGAGGTGGCGGAAGCCGGGGAAGGGGTGGCCGTCGGCCTTGGGCGCGCCGGCCGGGTCCTGGCCGTCGCCCTGGAAGAGTTCGAGGTAGGAGTTCTCGTTCTTGAGGAAGACGATCTGCTTGCCCTCGCCGAGGTCGAGGACGCGGGCGCGGCGAAAGCCGAAGAACCGGGTGTAGAAACGTTCCGTCGCGGCGAGGTCGCGACAGGTGAGACCGACGTGTGCGAGGCGAGCCATAGGGTGATCAGGAGCTGAGTCGTTCGATGATCTTGCGGGCGAAGAGGTGGCAATGTCCGCCGGTGCGCGCGGTGATCAGGTCACCGTCGTCGACGACATCCTCGTCGACGTAGACGGCACCCATGTTGACGGCGTCGCCGTGGAGGTTGTTGTGCGTGGTCAGGCGCCGGCCGCGAACCAGCTCCGGGGCGGGCGCGACGAGCCAGAGACCGTGGCAGATGATGCCCTTGACGATGGTCTTGTTCGCGAACGCGCGTTGAAGAAACTGCACGGCGGCGGGGAGGACCTTGATGTCCGGCGTCCAGCGCAGGCGGTCGGACACCATGCCCGCGGGGACGATGATGGCGGCGAACGTCGCGAGTGCGGCGTCGTCGAGTTCCTCGAACGAATGATCGCAGAAGAACGGGGCGCGAAACTCGTGGCCCTTGAACTCGAGGCCGGGCTGGCCCCACAGCTTGCTGAGGAAGACGACCTCGGCGCCCTCCTCGGCGAAGCGGAACTTGTAGTACCAGATCTCCGGTTCGTAGAAATCGCTCTCGAGCAGGATGCCGATTTTTTTGCCGACGAGTTTCATGGTAAGGCGGGTTCGGGCGGGACGGTCGCCGGCGCAGGCTAGAACCGGATCTGCGCGGCTGCCTCCAGTGCGTGGAGGCGGGCGTCGGGATGGATCGTGCTGCCGTCGGCCAGGTTGATATCGAGGGTGGAACTCTTCATCAGCCGGTAGCCGAGGAGGAGGTTGATCCGCGAGTTGGCGCGGTACGTCACACCCGCCCGGAGTTGGTAGGCGGAGGTCCAATCGCTCTTGGCGTAGACGACGACCGGGCCGCCCCATTCGACCGGGAGGGTGCGCAGCGACGGAGTCGTGAGGCCATTGATCGAAACGCGGCACATGCCGACGCCGCCACCGAGATACAGCGCGACAGGGGTGCGCCCCAGCGGGATGTCGTAGGCGTAGTTGGCCATCAACGTGTCGACATCGACATTGCCAGAGGAGCGTTCGACGCCGATGGCGTCTCCCGCCGGATCCGTGGTCTTGCAGCGGTTGTTGAACGACGCGATCTCGGCTTCGAAGTGATGGGAACGCATCTGGTAGCCGAGTGCGGCATTGATGACGTAGCCCGTCTTGAAGGTGGTCGTGCCGGCGGAATCGGAGGCTCGCATGCGGTGTTGCGGGCCGGCCGAGACGCGCAGGTAGATCGGAAACTCGGAGTCGTTTGTGATGGCGCCACCGTCCGTCTCAGCGAGGACGGTGGTCTGGAGCAGGCTCACGCAGCCGAGGATGGCGGACAGGTACTTGAGCAGGGTGGAGGCATGCATGGGGCGAGGGGGGGAGTTGGTCGCGGCTGATTAGCGACGTGCCGCCAACACGAGATCGGCTGCTTTCTCGCCGATCATGATGCAGGCGGCGGCGGTGTTGCCCGCGGGGATGGTCGGCATCACGGAACCGTCGGCGACGCGGAGGCCTTCGACGCCGTAGACGCGTAGCTGAGGGTCGACGACCGACAGCGCATCGCGCCCCATTTTGCAGGTGCCAACGGGGTGCCAGATCGTGCTCGCCCACGAGCGGATGTACTCCTCGGTTTCGCCCTTGGTCGCGGTGGGCGGCAGGTGGATCGCGCCGCCGGCGAAGTCGGCCATGGCCTTGGTCGCGGCGAGCTCGCGGGAGATCCGGATCGCGTCGTGGAAAGTATCCACGTCCGCCTGGCACTGGAGATAATTCGGTTGGAGATCGAGCGTATCGGCCGGATCGGCGGAGCGCAGCCCGAGCCAGCCGCGGCTCTGGGGCTGGATGATGACCATGACGAAGCCGAAGAACGCGCCGAGGTTCGGCGGCGAGAGCGGAGGCACGCCGGCGCTGATGTTGATCTGGAGGTTGGGCGAAGCGGCGGAGAGGCCGGAGCGGGTCTTGGTGAACAGGCCGGCCTCGCCCAGAAACTCAGGATACGGAAGGGGCTGCTTGGACTTCTGCAGGAAGGGCAGCAGCATGTGGTCGACGAGATTGCGCCCCACGCCCGGCAGATCGGCTTTCACCGGGATGCCGAGCTTCTGGAGGGAGTCGGCCGGACCGATGCCGGAAAGCAGCAGCAGCTTCGGCGAGTCGAAGGTGCCGCCGGCGACAATCACCTCGCGGGTGCATTTCACGACGGATTCGGTGCCACCGACGCGGCATCGCACGCCGACGGCGCGCCCGCCCTCGATCTCGACCTTCGTGGCCATCGTGCCGGTCTGTATCGTGAGGTTCGGGCGCTGTTGAACGGGACGCAGGAACGCCTGCGAGGAGCTGGCGCGTTTGCCGTCGCGGGTGAGAACCAGCTGGTAGAGGCTCGCGCCCTCCTGCTGCGCGCCATTGTAGTCGTGGTTCACGGAGCGCAGGCCGAGTTCGCCGGCGCCCGCGACGAATGCTTTCGCCACGGAAGTCGGGTTCGGATTGTAGCGGATGCTCAGCGGCCCGCCGACGCCCCGGTAGACATCCGCGCCGCCCTCCCAATCTTCGCTCTTCTTGAAATACGGCAGGACGTCCGCGTAGGACCAGCCGTCGGCGCCGAGGAAGTTCCAGGTGTCGAAGTCGCGCGCGTTGCCGCGTACGTGCATGAGCGCATGGACGTTCGTGCTGCCGCCGAGGACCTTGCCGCGCCCGATCTTGACGGCGCGGCCCTTGAGGCCGGGCTGAGGCAGGGTGGAGTAGCCGAAATCGTACTCGGGTGCCCATGTGGCGATGACGTCGCGCGGGGTGTCGAAGATCGGATGGTTGTCGGCGGCGCCTGCTTCGAGCAGAAGCACGTTGATCGCGGGATCGGCGGAGAGGCGGTTGGCGAGGGCGCAGCCGCCGGCGCCGGCACCGATGATGATATAGTCGAAGGCGGAGGGAGTTGGCATGGTGGTTGGCGGGTTGCGGCGGGATCAGGCTTCGGGGCGGTGCAGCAGGCGGAAGGGCCGGCGGTGGTTCTCGATGGCGTATTCGGTCTTTCCGTAGAGCAGACCGCGCGAGTAGAAGCCGGGCAGGGCGGGGCTTCCGAATTCGAGCATCGGATACGGATAGGGGCCCACCTCGGGCCAGACGGAGGCGACGGCGGGACGGCTGGCCGACTCGACCAGTTTCCACTCCTCGGGGGAGAGGGTGAACGAAACCGAGCCCATGATCTCCGCGCATTGGGCGGCGGTGTGCGCCGCGAAGATCGGGATGGTCGGGACGATCTGCTGCGTGAGCCAGCGCAGGGCGACCTGCACGGTCGGTCGGCCGATGCGTTCGGCGGCGGCGTTGACCGCGCTCATGATCTCGAGGTTGCGCGCGGTGGCGGCGTGCCAGAAGGCCTTCCGGGCGGGATCCACGTGTTCGTCGAGACGACGGTACGCGGTCGGGTCCGGATTCGGCCGGTTGTATTTTCCGGTGCAGATGCCGCCGCCGAGGGGGGACCAGGCGCAGATGGCGATGTCCTCCTCGTGGCACATCGGGAGGAACTCCGGTTCCGCGGAGCGCTCGGTGAGGGCGTATTCGATCTGGGTGGCCGCGAAGGGCGTGAGCGCGTGATGGCGCGCGTGGGCGTTGGCCTTCACGATCCACCAGGCGGGGAAGTTCGACGCCCCGATGTAGCGGACCTTGCCGCTGCGCACCAGGTCGTCGAGTTCGCGCATCGTCTCTTCGACCGGCGTGGTGTAGTCCCACATGTGCAGCCAGAGCAGGTCGATGTAGTCGGTGCGCAGGCGCTTGAGGGAGCCTTCGATCGAGCGGAGGAGGTTCTTGCGGTGGTTGCCCGAGGCGTTGGGGTCGGCCCCGTCCTTGCCACCGTCGACGAGCGAAAACTTCGTGCCGACCACCCAGTAGTCGCGGTCGGCCTGGATGAGCTCGCCGACGATCTCCTCCGATTGCGCCTCCTGGTATTTGTTCGAGGTATCGAGGAAATTGCCACCGCCGTGGGCGAAGGTGTCGAAGATGCGCCGGCTCTCCTCGCGACCGGTGCCGATCGGGCCCCAGTTGACGCCGAAAGTCGTGCAGCCGAGGCAGAGCTCCGAGACCCGGAGTCCGCTGTTCCCAAGAAGCTTGTATCTCATGGTGTGGACGCGGCGAAGCGCGCTAGAAGCTGTAGCGGAGTCGGAGCTCGAGAGACCAACCGTCGACGTTCGGATGGGTGACGTTGTTCGGGTCGAGCTCGGGATACGCCTCCACCCGCACGCGGTTCGGGGCGTTCCAGTAGCGGGCCTCGGTGACGACCTCCCAGTGTCGGTTGATCTCGTAGGAGACGCCAAGACGCGGTGAAACGGCGCAGGCCCAGTTCGTCGTGTAGTTGAGATCGTAACGCGAGCCGTTCTCGGGCGCGAAGAGGCTTCCTCTCGGGCCGGTCGTGCGGATCGGCGACGTGGGCGCTGCGAGGTAGTCGAGGAACGGGGTGGCAAGGTCCTTGATGATCGAGCGACCGATGCCCGCGCCGACTCCGGCGAAGACGGAGTATCTGCCGAGGTCGAGGTCGTAGTAGATCACGAACTGGACCGACTCGAAGTCGATGCTGCCGCGCGCCGTCTCAGGATAGTCGAACCGGGTGGAATAGTACTCCGAGACCGTCTGTCCGCCGGGCGACAGGATCGGGATCACCGCATCGATGGCGGGATCGCGCAGGCCGGTCGCCCCGGATTTGGCGCCCCAAAACGAGCCGGTGGGGTAGCCGCCGAGCGGGTAGGCCCAGAGTTGGTCGAGATTGTTGTGCTGGCGGGAGTATTCCGCCGCGATGCGAAGGTGCCGCAGGAACGAGTCCGGGAAGACTCGCTCGAGACGGAAGCCTGCGGCGAGAACGATGGACGTGCCGTTCTCGAAGCTGGCGAGGGCGATCTCGTCATCGGCCTTGATGCGGTGGTTGAGGCCGCCGCCGGCCTCGATGTACCAAGGACCGCGGGTGCTTGTTTCACTGTCTTCGGCGAAGACCGCTGCCGCGAGCATAGCTCCGGCGCAAATGAGAGACTGTTTGATGAGACGCATGGTTTGTTGGAGGGGGCGCTTTGCGGTTTGCGCGGGGGGCGTCAGGAAAGGGAGCCGTCGGGGTGCTGGACCATGCCGGCGAAATGGATCGCGATCTTGCCGTCGCGCAGCACCCAGCTGTCGGCGAAGATCATCTTCGCCTCCTGGCCGCCGGCGGTGAGCGTGATGTCCTCGGTGACCATCAGGGTGTCCTCGGTCTCGGCCCAGAACCGGATGCTGGTCTTGAGTCCTTCGATCCCGAGGATGCCCTGCATGTGCTCGTTGAGCTCCTTCTTGCCGCGGTAATAGAGCGGCTTCTTGAGGAAGCTGCTGATGAGGAGGCAGTCGTCGGTGTACTGGTCGAGGAGCGACTGGATGTCCTTCTTGAGGATGAAGTCGATGTGCGCGCGGTAGAGGCGGCCCAGCTTGGTGTCGGGTACGTTTTCCATGGGATGGGCGCGTCAGAGTTTCGCGGAGCCGCGGGCGTACTTCAGCCCGTCCACGATGTAGGTCACGATCTCGAGTTTTCCGGTACGCGGCGAACGGCGGACCTTCCACGTCTGGAACGCGTCGGCGACGATGCGCTCGCTTTGGGCGGCCGGGGGCTTCCAGCGGCTGGCCTCCCAGCGGACGACGACTTTCACCGTGGCGGTGTCGCCGGTTATCTTCGCCTTGGCGCTCTTGACCGTGTGGACCTCGTCGAAGAAGAGACGCACCACCGTCTGGAACCATCCTTCGAAGCCGGCCCAGCCGCGGATCGTGGCTTCGGGGAAGCGCATCTCGAGTTCGCGGTCGGCGAGCATCGGGAGGCATTCGACCATCGGGGCGTGGACATCGAGTTTGCGGTACCAGACCTCGGCGAACTCGGTGATTTCTTTCTGGGTCAGCGGTGTGCTCATGATTGGGATGTTCGGAAGGGTCAGTGGCCGCACTTCACGCCGACCTGCGTCGGGTCGACATCGCCCGGCAGCACGAGGTCGATGAGGAAGGGGCCGGGATGGGCGAGCATCTCGCGGATCGCGGGTCCGACCTCCGACGCCTGGCTCACCCGGCGACCGGCGACGCCGAGGCCGCGGGCGAGATCGACGAATCCTAGCGATGGATGCGACAGATCGAAACAGACGGGGAACTCGTGTGGCGCCACGCCCGCTTCCTGCCACCATTGCTGGATGTTCAGCTGGAGGAGCTTGTAGGAGGCGTTGTTGCAGACGACGAACTTGGCCGGGAGATCATGCCGCGCCGCGGTCCAGAGCGCCTGGATCGTGTACATCGCGCCACCGTCGCCGCTGAAGCCGACCACGGTGCGCCCGGGGTTCAACACCTGGAGCCCGATCGCGCCGGGAAAGCCGACCCCAAGCGAGCCGCCGCGAGTCTGGAAGAAGCGGCCGGGAACACACGGGGGCAGATAACGGGTGAGGGCGGGCGAGTTCGTGAGCGCCTCGTCGAAGACGATCGCATCGCCCGGCAGCTGTCTTGCCAGCTCGCTCATGAAGAACGCGGACGACAGGGGATTGCGGCCGAAGCTGGTGGCATCGGCGGACTTCGCCTGGATGTCGGCGGTCCGCTTGGCGGCGCCGATGGTCGCCGCGCGTTTGGTGGCGGCCTCCTTCTGCGCCGGCGTGAGACGCTCGGTGAGGGCTGCCGCGAGAGCTGCGAGGGAAAGCTTGGGGTCGCTGACGATGCCGATGTCGACGCGATGGTTCTTCGCGATCTCGTAAGCGTTGAGATCGAAGTGCACGACCTTGGCGGTGGGCGAGAACACGTCTCCCAACTCGGGGAAGACCTCGGGCACGATGTAGGTGCCGACGACGAGCACCCCATCGCCTTTGGCGAGGATGGGCCGGCTCGCGGCGCCGAACATGTGGCCGGTCTGCCCGCGGTAGAGTGGGTGATCGTAGGCGATGTTGAGTTCGCCGGAGTCGACGCCGTACACCTCCGCTCCGAGCAGTTCGGCGACCGCGGCGAGCTCCGCCTGGGCCCCGGAATAGGCGACGCCGTCGCCCATGAGGATCATCGGCCTGTCTGCGGCGGCGAGTGCGTCGGCGGCCTGTGTGATCAGGTCGGGCGCCGGGGCCACCCGCGTCGAAGGAAACGAGGTCGGGCGAACCTCCTCCGGAGTATCCTGATCGAGGATATCCTGAGGAAGGCAGAGGTAGACCGGTCCCATGGGGGCCGTGCCGGCGATCTTGATCGCCCGGCGCAGCATGCGCAGGAGGGACCGCGGATCCTGCACGACGGCGGACCATTTGCAGACCGGTTCACACATGGCGACGAGGTCGCCGGCCATCTGCGCGTCCATCGCGGCGTACCGGATTCCGGCGTCGCCGCCGATCACCACGAGGGGCGAATGGCCGCGTTTGGCCTGATAGAGCGCACCGATGGCATTCCCGACCCCGGGCGTGCTGTGGAGCTGGACGAGCGTCGGCCGGCGGGTGGCGCGGGCGTAGGCGTCGGCCGCGAGCACGGCGACGGACTCCTGCAGTGTCAGGATGTAACGAAAATCCGGATAATCACGGAGCGCGTCGAGAAAACCCTGCTCGACGGTGCCGGGGTTCCCGAACATGATGTCCATCCCGTCGGCGATGAATTGCGCGAGGATGGCCTTACGGCCGGGCATGCTGGCGCACATTGAGAGAAGCGCGAGAAGAAGGAAGGGCCGGCGTCCCGCAGGAGGACGGAACGCCGAGGGCAGGGGGATGCGGGAGAACGCCTGCTACCAACCGTAGCGGCGGAGACCTTTTTCGAGGGCTGCGACGAGCAGCTCGCCGGTCTTGTAGGAATCGGCGGTCGAACGGCCCGTGATGAACGGATAGTCGACCAGCGCGGAGACATTGCGGCCGACGTTGCCGTGGAATCCGCCCTCGGGGCCGGTGGCATCGCGCAGGATGTACTCGAGCGTGTAGGGCGGCGGTCCCATGTTGAGGTCGGTGCCGAGGAAACCGGTGCCGTCGTGATAGTCGTACTCGATCGGGTGTCCGGTGACGTGCTTGCCCCAGAGCAGGCTCTTGCGGAGGTGGTAGTCGCGGGCAAACGCGAGGCAGGCGACGCCGTAGCATTCGGCGGCGATGGGCCGGCCGGCCTTGTGGAAGGCGAGGATCAGATCGTGGACCCGCTGGTTGTTCACCATGTCGACGATCGGTCCGGAGCCGCCGACCAGGACGATCGCCGCAGAGTCGGCGGTGAGCTTCTCGGTCGCGGCATCGAGCGCATCGTTGTAGCGTTCGAAATCGCGAATGAAAGAGGGCGAACTCGGATACGGACGCTCGGGGAGGAGCTGGGCGAGCGAGAGCGGATGATCCAGACGGGTGGACGCCTCGAGCGCTTTCACCTTGGCGGCCATCTCGGGCGAGGTGACCGCCTTGCCCAGCGGCGGATCGATGTAGGCCGGATCCATGCTTGGCGGAAGCGCATGGGGCCGGCGGCCCTTCGGCGTCGCGAAATCGATCGCGTAGCCTGCCTTTTCGAGGGACTCCAATGGACCGATGAGTTCTTCCCCCCAGTACCCAAATTCAGAGAGAACGATCAGGATGCTTTTCTTCATACTTGAAAAACGCCGACGCAGTTCGGGTTCGAGGAAACGCCTGAGGTAGCGTGCCCAGCGTATTGATCGTTATCGGCCCAGTTGTGAGAATATTTAGGATTCGCAAACGAGGTCCCCGCCGGGAATCCAACAGATTAGGACAACAGATGCGGACTGTTAAGGTCGCTAATCTCCCGGGGCGACCGCCATTGGCGAAGTCCGACAGTACGCCGCTACGCGTAGTGTAATGTCCGTGTGCGCCACGCGACCGCGCGAACTTGCGCGTGCTCTGTTGTTGTTGCTGCGAGGAGCTCACGGGGGAGCCGAACTGGTCTCGTCGCGCGAGATCCAAGGCGCTGCCCGATCCGGCGCGATGGGCAGGCGCGATGGTGGCGGAGTCGGCGGGCACTCGGCAAACGGCGCAGGTGAACGCTGGATGACGGTGGCGCGACCGCGTTTGTCCGGGCGGTGCGGCGGACGGGGCCTTGGTCAATCGTTGGACGGCGTTCGCTCTCGTCTTGGCGGGGCATGCTGATTCGTTTGCACCGGCCCCAAGCCCGTTCCGATCCATCCGGACGAGGTGCACGAGCCGGCGCCTTGCGCCGCTGCGGGCACCGCCATCCTCATCCCGTGTCCCCGAACGTCCTTCCCCGACGCAACCATCCATGCTGACCGTCCTTCCTTCGTTCCGCGCCCGGTGCCTCCGTGTGCGCCCCGTGTGCCTGCTTGCGCTCCTGCTCGTCCTGCCCACCGCGGTGTGGGCCCTGGGCGGCGAGCGTTTCGTGCTCTTCGAGCCGGGCCCGGACTCCGCGCCGCTCGTGGCTGGCGGAGCGACGGCGCCGGTTCTGGTCGATGCCGCGGACTGGCCCGGAGTGCGCCGCGCAGCCCAGGACTTGCAGGCCGATTTCGCGCGGGTGACCGGTGTGACGCCGGCGCTCCTCTCGGACGCGGGCTCGTTGAAGGCCCCGGTTGCGGTCATCGTCGGCACCCTCGGCCGCAGCCCGGTCGTGGACGGGATCGTGCGCGCCGGGAAGCTGGACGTCGCGGGGATCACGGGCCGCTGGGAGGCGTTTGTTCTGCAACTGGTCGAGCAACCGCTCCCCGGGATTGAACGGGCGTTGGTGATCGCGGGCAGCGACAAACGCGGTGCGATCTACGGCATCTACGAGCTTTCGGAGCAGATCGGCGTGTCGCCGTGGTACTGGTGGGCGGACGTGCCCACCGTGCACCGCGACTCCCTGCATGTGCCGCCGGTGCGCCGTCTCGACGCCGGCCCGGTGGTGAAGTACCGCGGCATCTTCCTCAACGACGAGGCGCCGGCGCTCTCCGGCTGGGCCCGGGAGAAGTTCGGCGGGATCAACAGCAAGCTGTACGCGCACGTGTTCAAGCTGATCCTGCGCCTGCGCGGCAACTATCTCTGGCCCGCGATGTGGAACAACGCCTTCAACGAGGACGACCCCGAGAGCCCGCGCCTGGCTGACGAATATGGCGTAGTGATGGGCACCTCGCACCACGAGCCGATGCTGCGTGCCCAGCAGGAATGGGCCCGGCACGGCACCGGCCCCTGGGACTACGGCAAGAACGGCGAGGTGCTGCGGAAATTCTGGGCCGACGGCGTGCGCCGGAACCGCGACTTCGAGAGCATCGTGACGCTTGCGATGCGCGGCGACGGCGACGAGCCGATGTCGGAGGAGGCGAACGTGGCGCTGCTCGAGCGGATCGTCGCGGACCAGCGGGAGATCCTCGCCCGCGAGGTCAACCCCGACGTCGCCCAAATCCCGCAACTCTGGGCGCTCTACAAGGAGGTGCAGGAGTACTATGAGCGCGGCATGCGGGTGCCCGACGACGTGACGCTCCTCTGGTGCGACGACAATTGGGGCAACATCCGGCGGCTGCCGACCGCGGCGGAGCGCAAGCGCAGCGGCGGCGCGGGCATCTACTACCATTTCGACTACGTGGGCGGCCCCCGGAACTACAAATGGCTCAACACCGTCCCGATCACCAAGGTGTGGGAGCAGATGCACCTAGCCTGGCAGCACGAGGCGACGCGGATCTGGATCGTGAATGTCGGCGACCTCAAGCCGATGGAGTTCCCGATCGAGTTCTTCCTCACCTATGCGTGGGATCCGGCGAAGCTGCCCTACGAACAACTCGGCGAGTTCTCGCGGCGCTGGGCGGCACGGGAGTTCGGCCCGGAGCATGCGGCCGAGATCGCGGCGCTGGTGAACGGCTACACGAAGCTCAATGGCCGGCGGAAGCCGGAGATGATCGGCCCCGAGACCCTCAGCCTGGTGAACTACGGCGAGGCGGAGCGGGTGCTCGGCGAGTGGGCGGACCTCGTCGCCCGCGCGGAGCGGGTCGAGGCGGCGCTGCCGGAGGCGGCGCGCGACGCGTTCTTCCAGCTCGTGCTCTATCCGATCAAGGCCTCCGCCAACCTGCAGGAGCTCCATGTGGCGGCCGGCCGCAACCGACTCTACGCCGTGCAGGGTCGGCTGAACACCAACGACGAGGCGGAGCGGGTGCGCCGGCTCTTCGCGCACGACGCCGCGCTCGTGGAGCGGTTCCACACGCTCAACGGCGGCAAGTGGAACCACCAGATGGATCAAGTGAAGTTTGGATACACTTTTTGGCAGCAGCCGCCGGCGGAGGTGATGCCCGCGGTCTCGTGGCTGCGTCCGAACCGGGGGGCGGTCGCGGGGCTCGCGATCGAAGGTGCCGCGATCGGCTGGCCCGTCTGGGGCGCGCCGCGGCCGACCCTGCCGGCCATCGACGTGTACGGGCAGCCCGCGCGCTGGATCGAGCTCTTCAACCGCGGCGAGGCGCCGTACACCTTCACCGCCACGCCCGACCAGCCCTGGCTGCACGTCGAGCCGGCGGCGGGCGAGGTGCGCGACACCACGCGCCTCACGGTGCGCGTCGACTGGACGACCGCGCCGGTCGGCAACACCACGGCCAAGGTCGCGCTCCGCACGACCGGCGGCGAGAACTTCACCGTGGCGGTGCCGATCGTGAACCCCGCGGAGCTGCGCCCGGGGGCCTTCGCCGGTTTTGTCGAGGTGGACAACCATGTCGCGATCGAGGCGCCGCATTTCGCGCGGGCCGTGGGCGACCGGGAACTGGAGTGGCGCGTGTTGCCGGATTTCGGCCGCACCCTCGGCGGCGTGACGGCGTTTCCGGTGCTCGCCGGCGCGCGCACGCCCGGCGGGAACGCGCCGCGGCTGGAGTACGACCTGTACTTCTTTTCGCAGGGGGACGCGAAGGTGGAGTTCCACGTGGCGCCTTCGCTCGATTTCCATCCGGACAACCCGTTGCGGTTCGCCGTCTCATTCGATGAGGAGGAGCCGCAGATCGTCGCGATCGGGACGAATCCGAACGAGTGGGAGCCGTGGGGCACGGCCGTGGGCGAAGGCGTGCGGCGCGTGAGCTCGCGCCACCGGCTCGACCGGCCCGGCCGCCACACGTTGAAGGTGTGGGCGGTCACGCCCGGCGTGGTGTTCGAACGCATCGTGATCGACACCGGCACGGCGAAAGCGCCGGGGGTGCGAGCGAGCTACCTCGGGCCGACCGAGAGCCCGCGCGCGGGGCGGTGATCGTGTTTGCGGCGGTGCCCGGGCCGTCCCGGAGGGGGCGCCCCGGTCGCACTGTCCGGTCTCCGTCGACCGGATCGACGGTTGTCTCCGGCCGGGGGCGTCGCCATGACTTCGCACACACCCATGAAGAAAGAAGCCGTTCTCGCCAAACTGAAGACCGAGAAGGTCGTCGCGATCATCCGCACCGACAGCGCCGATGGCCTGCTCGACTGCGCCAAGGCCCTCGCCGCCGGCGGGTTGACCGCCATCGAACTCACGATGACGACGCCCGGCGCGATCCGCATGCTGGAACGGGCGAGCGCCGAGATGCCCGACTTTCTCTTTGGTCTCGGCACGGTGCTTGACGAGGAGACGGCGCGCGCGGGCATCCTCGCGGGCGCGAAGTTCATCGTGACGCCGGCGCTCAAGCCGGCGGTGATCACGTGCTGCCACCGCTACTCGATCCCGGTGTTCCCCGGCGCGCTCACCCCGACGGAGATCATCACCGCGTGGGAGGCCGGCGCCGATGCGGTGAAGGTGTTCCCGGCGGAGTTCTTCGGGCCGAACTACATCAAGTCGGTCAAGGCACCGTTCCCGCAGATCGATTTCATCCCGACCGGCGGGGTGACGCCGGAGACGATCGGCGCCTTCCTCAAGGCCGGGGCGATCGCCACGGCGGCCGGCTCCGCGCTGGTCGACCAGAAGGTACTCAAGGAGAAGAACTGGGCGGCCATCACGGCGCGCGCGGCGCAGTTTGTCGAAGCCGTCAAGGCCGCCGGCGTGAAGTGACCCGCGCGGGACCGTCTGTATTCGAAGCCCGGGGGCGCGACGCCCGCGGGCTTCCTCGTTTTCAGGAGTGTGGTTGTTCGCCAGCCGTGCGGTCCTCCCGCGCGGCGAGGAGGCCGGCGACCAACTCGAGCAGGACCTCGGCGCGATACGGCTTGGGCAGGACCTGGGCCCCGGCCGGCACGGCCTCGTGCTGCCCGACCGATTCCGCCGCGTAGCCGCTGGCGAAGATCACGGGAATGTCCGGGCGGAGCGCGCGGCAGCGTTCCGCCGCCTCGAAGCCGTTGAGGCGGGGCATCATCACGTCGAAGAAGAGGAGGTCGACGTTCCCGGCGTGTTGTTCGAAGTACTCGGCCGCCTCGATCCCGTCCGCCACCGCGTGCACATTGTATCCAGCGTGGCGTAACGCGGCGACGGCGATGCGGCGGATCGGGGCGTTGTCCTCCGCCAGCAGCACCCGGCCGCCCGCGACGTGGGATTTCCCGCGGGGCCGCGGGGGGAGGGCGGGGGCGGGGGCTTGCGCCGTCTGCAGGGGCAGATGGATCGTGAACACGGCCCCTTCACCCGGGCGGCTGGCCACGGTGATCGCTCCGCCGTGCTGGTGGATGATGCCGTAGACGACGGCGAGTCCGAGTCCGGTGCCCTTGTCGCGCGACTTGGTTGTGAAGAACGGCTCGAAGATCCGCTCGCGGGTGGCGTCGTCCATCCCCTGGCCGGTGTCGGCGACGCGGAGCTCCGCGAGCGGCGCGCCGGCTTCCGCTGGGTGGGGGGCGGTCTCGCCGCTGATGGCGGCGAGTTCGAGCGAGAGGTGGCCGCCGCGAGGCATGGCGTCGCGGGCATTGAGGCAGAGGTTGAGCAGCACCTGCTCGAGTTGTCCCCGATCAGCCAGTACAATGAGCGGCCGCGTCGCGGGCCTGAACTGCAGCTGGATGGTCTCCGGCAGCACCCGGCGGAGCATGCGGACGTGGTCGCCGACGAAGTCGTTGAGATCGGTGTGCTCGCGGGCCAGGGCCTGTCGCCGGCTGAAGGCGAGGAGCTGGCGGGTCATCTCGGAGGCGCGCTGGACCGACTTGGCGATCTCGCGCACGCAATCGCGCTGCTCCTGCGGGGAGACGTCGTCCGCCGCGGCGAACTCGGCGTTGCCGCCGATGATCTGGAGCAGGTTGTTGAAGTCATGGGCGATCCCGCCGGCGAGGAGGCCCACGGCCTCCAGTTTCTGGGCATGGCGGAGCTGGTCCTCGAGGGCGGCTTGGCGCTCGTTGGCGAGATGAAGGTCGGTGATGTCGCGGATGAAGGAGAGCAGTGCGGGGTGGCCGTCCCATTCGATCGAAGTCACGCTGGACTGCACCCAGCGGTGGGTGCCATCGGGGCGGACGAGCTGCCAGCCGGGATGCAGGGGCGGATGTTCGCCGCGGAGGGCGGCGTCGGCCCGGGCCTTCAGTTCGTCCCGGTACGCGGGGGCGATGTACGTTTCCCAGCCCCAGTCGTCGGTCGCGGCGGCGCGCGCGAGGCCGAAGAGCGCGTGTGCGGCCGAGTTGGCGAAGCGGATGAGGCCGTCCTGATGGACGATGATGCCGACCAACGCCGACTCGATGAGGGTGCGATAACGGAGCTGGCTCCGGGCGAGTGCGGCGGCGGCTTCCGCGCGTTCGGTCACATCGTGAAACACGCCCAGAATCGTGTCGCCGCGTTCGCTGGTGGCGGGCTCGAGGAGCAGGCGCGCCTCGAAATACCGCCGCCCCACCGGCGTCGCGTAGGAGAAGTCGAACGCGGCGGGCTGGCGCGTGGCGATGGTCTGGTCGAGGCAGGTGCGCCAGGCGGCGACGAGTTCGGGCGGGTGGCCGACCTCCGCGATCGTGCGTCCGAGGATCGCCGCCGCGGGAAGGCCGGTGGCGACTTCGTGCGCCGGGTTGGCGAACAGATAGCGCGATCCCAGGTCCAGGCGCACGATCACATCGGGCGTGTTCTCAGCGAGCGTGCGCAGCTGTTGTTCGCTGGTGGCGAGGGCGCGGATTGCCTGCTCGCGGGCGGCGATGCCTTCGCGCAGGGAGTTGCGCGTCTCGACAATCGTCTCGGAGAGGGTCGCGAGCTCGACGACCGGCGACTGCACGGGCGGCTCGGGCGCGAGATCGAGCCGGGCGATGCGGCGGGCCTGCCCGGCGAGCGTGGCGAGGGGCGTGGAGAGCCGACGCGCCAACAACACCGCGGCGATGGTGGCGAGCAGCAACGCGACCGCGCCCACGATGAGGATCATGCGTTGGTGTGCCTGGGTGGCGGGCACCAGATCGGACTCCGGCAGGAGCACGGCGATCCAGAGCAGCCGGCCGGCCCCGATCTCGAAGGGGACGAATCCCGCCCACCACCTCTCGCCTTCGAACCGGAGCCGGATCTGGCCGGCCGCGTGCGCATGGGAGTCACGCCAGACCGCGGTGGCGTGGGCGGCGAGGGGATAGCCGGCTTCCGCCACGGGGCGCATGATGGCGGCCGCGGCGCGGGATTCGTCGGGTCCGGGGCTGTCGTCGGACGGCGGACCGAGCAGGCGATCGTCCTCCGTGAGGATGAGCAGCTGTCCGCGGGTCGTCGGGCGGGCGGTGCGGGTGAACTGGGCGATCTCGTCGAGCAACAGGTCGTAGGCGACGATGAGGATCTGGCCGGTGGGATCACGCGCGGCGACCGAGGCCGAGATCCCGGGTTTCTTCGTGGTGAAGAGCGGGTAGACCTCCGTCCAGGCGATGAGCTGGGCGCCCACCATATGGGCCTCGTCGAGGGGCATGTCGGCGAAACGGGCCAGGGCTGCCCGGTGCCACGGGCGCAGTCGGCCGTCGTACCCGATCAGGGGGAGTTGCCAGGCCTGCAGGGGGGTACGGCCGATCTCGTCCCAGAGGGTCCAGCGGCTGAGCTCGCCCCACTCGGCCGGGCGGAAGTCGCGGGTGAAGAACTGCAGGGCCGGTCCGACGGGGGCATCCGGCAGCGTCGCGGCGATCGGGGCGAGCACGGGCGAGTTGCGCACCGCCGGGGTGTAGCGCATAACCAGAAACTGGCTACCGGAGAGGTCGCCCACCATCAGGGAATCGATCTGGGGCAGGGAGAAGAGGTTGGCGTAGAGCCGGTCCTTCAGCCGCTCCGGCTCCTTCGTCGTGTACCGGCCGACCCGGATGGAGGCGTAGTCCTCGGTGACCTTCTGGCGGATCGGATCGAAGATCCGGTGGAGCCGGCTGTCGGTCTCGCGCTGCACGCTGCGCAGGAGCAGATCGGCCTGCTCCTGCGCGAGGATACGGGTGCCGGCGTAGGACGCGATCAGCAGGGTGCTCGTGACCGCGAGCAGCAGCGACGCGAACGCAATCCAGAGCGCCTGCCGCATGGTGAGATGCGGCCGGACGGGAGCGTCGGGCGGGGTGTTCGCGGGGTTCACGCGCCGGGCCATTCCGGCCGGAAAGGCCCCGGTAGGCAATGCGTTTCCCGGCGGGTACCCGGCTCCTGGAAACAGCTCGGCCGTCACGGAGGAAGCGTGACGGCCGCAAGGTCTCGCATAGGGGATATGGCAACCTTGGAAAGGGGTGGCGCGGCGCCCCTCGGCGGGCGCGCCGCGATGAACCGGTGCAGCGCGGACCTTGTCAACGTGCCCGGGACGGCGCCACCGTCCGGTTTGTTTGGACAATGCATCGTGTCCCCGCCGGCGCGTCCGCCGGGCGGCGCCGCGATGAGCTCAGTACCAGCCGGAGACGAAGCCGCCGGCCGCCTTCGCGGCGAACACCCCCAGGTTTTTTGTCAGGTGCGCCGCGATGCAGGGCAGGAGCGAGCGGCCGGGGTTGAGGGCGGAGAACCGCAGGGCGTAGAACCACAACGAGCCCACGAAGACCATGGCGGTGCTGAACCAACCCTTGAGGGTGAACGTGAGCTCGAGGCGGCCGTCCGTCCAACTCCAGAGAAACGGGTGCGCGAGCGCGAAGACGAGGGAGAATCCGACGATGCTCGCCCGCAGCACGGCGGGACCGCGGTTCGTGACGACCAGAAACCCGCGGAAGGCGAGCTCCTCGGTGAAGGCCGCGGCGAGGGTGTAGACGCTCCACAGCACGGTCACGGTCTTCTGTTGCGCGGTGAGGCCGAGCGCGGCCTCCCCGAGGATCTCGATCCCGAGCAACACCGCCGCGCCGGCGGCGCCGAGCAGCACGATCCGCCGCGCGCAGGGAACCGCGCCGGGGAAGGCGCGCGGGTTCGGGTTGCCCGCCCGCGCCGCCCGCAGATCGCCCCACCAGAGATGGAAGAGCGCCGCCGAGACGACGATCATCACGACCAACAGCAGGGGGTTTTCACTCATCGCGGAGGCGGGCTGAGATATTGGTTAGCCATTTCGGAGGCCGGTCGCATCGTAGCGAGAATGTCGGCCACGGAACCGTCCAGCAAAATCCCACCACCTGAACGCGGCTTCCCCGCGGTGCTGCAGCAGCTGCGGCCCTGTATGATGGCGCTGGACGCGGTGTTGCACGAGCAGGTCGCGCACTTCGAGCCCGAGGTGCGGGAGCTCGCGGCGTACTGCCTCGAGTCGACGGGCAAGCGCCTGCGCCCGCTGCTGGTGTTCCTCGCCGGCTGGAAGGGAAGCGCCGACACGGACCCGTTGCTCGTGCGGGCTGCCGCGGTCGTGGAGATGGCGCACCTGGCCACCCTCGTGCATGACGACATCATGGACCACGCGATGCTCCGGCGGGGGCGTGCGACGGTGTCCGCCAAGGACGGCCCGGCCGTCGCCGTCCTGTTGGGGGATGCGTTGTTTGCGCAATCGGTCTGGCTCTCGACCCAGTTCTCCACGACGGAAGTCTGCCGCAGTGTATCGCTGGCCACGCGACAGGTCTGCACCGGCGAGATCGTGCAGACGCTCGGCGGCGCGACGGCCCAACCTTCGCGCGAGCGGTATCGCCGGATCATCGACTTGAAGACGGCCGAACTCTTCCACGTCTCGTGCCGCCTGGGCGCCCGACTGGGCGGGGGCGGGGACGATTTCGTGGAGGCGGCGGGACGATTTGGCCGGCGGCTGGGTGTCGCGTACCAGATCTACGACGATCTCACGGACTTCGTCGGCACCGCGGAAGGCGCGGGCAAGACGCTCGGCACGGACTGGGCCAGCGGCAAGTTGACGTTGCCGATGCTCTGCCTGCTGGAACGCAGCACCCCGGCGGAGGCCGAGGCGGTGCTCGGGCAGTTGCGACAGGGCGAGGCGCAGGCGTGGCCCGGGATCCTGCGGCAGATGCGCCAACTCGGGGTGTTCTCGCAGGTCGCCGCCGAGGCCCGGACCGAGATCGCCGCCGCCCGGGCCGAGCTCGCCCCGTGGTCGCAGCGGCCGGCAGTGGCGATGTTGGGGGAACTTGCGACCTATCTCGAGGGTCAGCTGGCGAAACTTTTGGCCGCATCCTGACAGTTTCCCTGGACCGAGCACTTGCCACCGCGACGGCGGGACCTAGCTTCTCCGGCCGCGCCACCCGACTTGACGATGGAGTTGATCAAAGCCATCAGCCGCACACTGGTAGCCTCGCCTGAACGACAGGCGGAGGCCGACGCCGACTCTGCGGTGGTGGAGCAGGTGCGTTCGGGCAACGTGGCGGCGTTCGACGAGCTGGTGGTCAAGTACCGGGAGCGGATCTACTCGATAATCTACAACCTCACATCGAACCGGGAGGATGCCGCCGACCTCACGCAGGATGCCTTCATCCGGGCCTTCCAGTCGATCAACCGCTTTGGTGGCCAGTCCTCGTTCTTCACCTGGCTTTATCGCATCGCGGTGAACGGTGCCCACACCCATCTGCGGAAGAACCGGTTGCGCACGTTTTTCAGCATCGAGCAGGCCTCCGAGGAGGAGCAGACTCCCGAGTGGCTCGGGCAGTTGGCGGTCGAAGCCGGGGCGGAAAAGGAGATCTTTGCGCGCGACCTCCGGCAAAGATTGAACGAAGCGTTCCAAAAACTGTCTATCAAGCATCGAACCGTCATCACCTTGTTTGAGATCGATGGACTCAGTCATGCTGAAATCGCAGAAATCATGGAGTGCTCCGAGGGTACTGTGCGCTCCCGTCTGCACTATGCGAAAACCCAGCTTCAATCTGATCTGCAGGACCTTCTGAAACGGTGAGACCGACCATGAGTTCTTCAACCCAGCCGAAACCACCGCGCCCGACGCTCGAGGACCTGCTCCGCTTCAAGCGGGCGGAGCGGCCGTCGCCGGAGTTCTGGGCCGAGTTCGACCGCGGGTTGCGGCAGAAACAGCTCGCGGCCCTCATGAAGCGCCCGAAGGGCTGGGCCCGCTGGTCTCCCGTTTTCGTTCGCAGCCTGCGGTGGGCCGTTCCGGCCACCGCCGCCACCGCCGTGGCGCTGGTCGTGGTGCAGATCCCCTTGTCAACTGCGTCGAAAAACCAGCCGGTAGAAGTCGCCAGCCGCCCCGCGATCGCGGCCGAGGAGGCGGTGCGGCCGGTGGCTCAGCACGAGCCGGATACCACCCTCGCCCAGCAGGAGGACCACCGGCAGCACGTGACGGCGGTGGTGCGCGCAGTCCCGGAAGCCCCTGTGGAGGCAGCCACGGCGCGCGAAATCGCAGTGGCCGAACCGACCAGGACGGAGCAGTTGCTGCCGTGGTCGGCCGCGACGTTGTCCTCCGGTTCGAATTTCCGCATGGGCGCTGTGACGATGGCCTCGATCACCCCGGCTCCCGAGGTGCGCCGCCCACGCAGCTCCTGGACCTCCCGGTTCAACGAGATCACTCGCGAGCTGGGCGCGCCGCAGGAGTCCGAGCGGATGCTGCAGCTCGCCTCGCTCAATCTGCCCGTCTCCACCCAGTCGAGTCTCGAGGCGGGCGCGCCGACCTTCGCCGCGGCCGGCTCCGCGCCGCGGCCGCGCGCCGAGCGTGACTTCCGCGACTTGGAGTCGCGGTTTGGTGTCACGGGGTCGAGCCTCTCGATCAAGTTTTGAGGCGGAGCTTGGGGCTGGCGTTTCGGACGAAACGTGGTGCGCTCCTCGCACCTCCACCGCGCCGATGACCGTCCACCACGCCTTGCTCACCGTCCCGACCGAAGGAGCCGGGACCTACGAGATCACTGATCGCGTCCACGCCGAGGTCCGGCGCTGCGGCTGTCGCAACGGCATCGTCACGGTCTTCTGCCGCCACACGAGCTGCAGTCTGGTGATCTTCGAAAACGCCGACCCCTCCGCCCGTGCCGACCTCGAGGCGTGGATCGACCGGGCGGTGCCGGCGGACGATCCGAACTTCACCCACGTGGCGGAGGGGCGGGACGACATGCCCAGCCACATCAAGATGGCACTCTCGCGAACCGCGGAGACGATTCCGCTCCACGACGGCCGACTGATGCTCGGCACCTGGCAGGGGATTTTCCTGTGGGAGCATCGCGCCAGCCCGCATCAACGCAGCCTCGTGGTGACCGTCCTCGGCGAGTGACCGGCACTCGGCGATCCCGCCTCCCGCTCACTCGCGCGGGCGCCGCTCAGTAGAACTTCAGCTTCGGCAGGTCCTGGTTGTCGACCAGACCGATGGGGCACCGGCCGGCATCGACGACGAGCAAATCGTCGATCTTGTATTTTTCGAACAACTTCAGAGCTTCGATCGCCAGCGCCCCGGATCCGATGGTCTTCGGCGAACGGGTCATGAAACTCGACACGGGTTTCTGCAGGAAATCCGGGCCCGTGAGCGCGCTGCGCCGGAAGTCGCCGTCGGTGAAGATGCCGGCGAGTCGGCGATCGGAGGAGACGACCGCGAGGCTGCCGGCCTTCGCCCGGGTCATCGCGAGGATCGCCTCCTGCGTGCTGGCGGTCTCCGGCAGGACGGGCAGGCGTTCGCCGCTGCGCATGATGTCGTCGACCTTGAGCAGCAGCACCATGCCGAGGTTTCCGGCCGGATGGAAACGGGCGAAGTCCTCGCGGGTGAGGCCGCGCGCCTCGAGGAGAACCATGGCGAGCGCATCGCCGAGCGCGAGGGCGGCGGTGGTGCTCGCAGTGGGCGCGAGCTTGAGCGGGCACGCCTCGGCGGGCACCTGGTAGAGCAGGAGGAGTTCGCACGCCTGCGCGAGGGAGGACTTCTCCTGCGCCGTGAGTGCGACCAGTCGGACGCCGAAGCGCCGGAGCAACGGACAGAGCCGCACGAGCTCCTCGGTCTGGCCGCTGTTGCTCACGAGCACCGCGAGGTCGCCCTCGGTGCAGAGCCCGAGATCGCCGTGCAACGCCTGGGTGGCGTCGAGAAACAGCGCGGGCGCGCCGATGCTGTTGAGCGTGCCGACGAGCTTCTGCGCGATGTGCGCCGACTTGCCGACACCGGAGAAGATCAGCTTCCCGCCGGCCGCGACGGTGGACTCGACCGCGCGAAACGCGGCGACGAACCGCTCGTCGAGCGCGGCGGCCGTGGCGGTGAGCGCCGCGGTTTCGGTGGCGAGGCAGGTGCGCGCTTTCGCGAGGACGGAGTCGGGATCGAGGCTCATCAAGATTTGAGTCGCAGGACTCGGCCGCCACCCTACCGTTTCAGCTCCGACCATCAAAACCATTTTGCCACTGCGCGCCATGCGTTCCGTCTTCGCCGCCGCCCTACTTTGCCTGCTGGTGCTCGCCGGCTGGGTGGGGCTGACGGGTTGTCAGCCCGACGAGAACCTGCCGTTCGCCTCCGAAGTCGACGAGCCGCACTATCGCCGCGGGGCGCAGCTGCTGCGGGGAGGCCGGTCGCAGGAGGCGCTCGAGGCGTTCCTGAAGGTCGTCGAGAAACGCGGCGGAGATGCGCCCGAGTCGCACCTGGAGTGCGGCATTCTCTACCTGCAGCACATCAAGGACCCGGTCGCGGCCATCTACCATTTCCGCAAGTATCTCGCGCTGCGGCCCACCAGTCCGCAGGCGCCGCGCGCGCGGGAGCTGATCGAGACGGCGATGAAGGAGTTCGCGCGCACGCTGCCGGCGAAACCGTTCGAGGGGCAGGTCGAGCGTCTCGATCTGATGGAGACGGTGGAGCGGTTGCAGAAGGAGAACTACCAGCTCAAGGAGCAGATCGCCCAGCTCCGCGGTCTCCCCGCCAGCATGCGACCGACGCCCGTCCCCGTGCGCGACACGGCGGCCACCGAGGAGACATCCTTCGAGGACGAGGAGATCGAGCCCGCGCCGCTCATTCCCGTGCCCGCGCCCGCCGCGCGGTCCCAACCGGCGGCGCCC
>JAEZSJ010000387.1 GCA_023443985.1 Verrucomicrobiota bacterium
CTACGCGGCCGGTCCGGCGACCGGCTGCAGGCGCGCCCGCTCGACCGCGGGCGCATCGCCGACGAGCCGCTCGCTGTGCGCTGCGAACCACGCCGGGTCGTCGGTGGTCGCGAGGCGCTGTGTGCCGCGGCGGGTCAGGCGTTGTTCGTGTTCCGGGTGCCGGGCGAGCCAATCCGCCAGGCGCTCGGCGACGATTTCCCCCTGTGGCAGCACCTCGACGGAGGTCGGGACGATGCGGCGGATTCCGGGAAGAAGAAGCGGGTAGTGGGTGCAGCCGAGCAGGAGCCGTTGCGGCGGCCGCGGCGCGGCGAGCACCGGATCCAGGTAACGGTGGAGAAACCACTCCGCGCCCGGCCCCTCCGTCTCCCCCGCTTCGACCAGCGGCACCCAGAGAGGACAAGCCTGCTGGATCAGCTCGAGCCGCGGCGCGAGTTTGCGCAGCTCGATCCCGAACGAATCCGACGCGACCGTGCCCTCGGTGCCGAGCACCGCGACCGTGCCTTCCGCCAGCGACGGCTGCGTGACCCCGGGGATCGCCCCCGGCGGCAGACCGGCCAACGCCTCGACGGACGGTCGCACGACGCCGAGCACGCGGCGATCGGGCCGCCGCGCCGGCAGATGCACCTGCTGGATGGTGCGCAGCGCGCGGGCGGAGGCGGTGTTGCAGGCGAGCACGACAGTGGTGCAACCCTCGTTGAACAACCACTCGACCGCCTCGAGGGTGAACTCGTGGATCACGTCGAAACTCCGTGCGCCGTAGGGGGCGCGGGCGCTGTCGGCGAGGAACAGGAAGTCGTAGTGCGGCAGGCGGTCGCGCAGAGCGGCGAGCACCGTCAAGCCGCCGAAGCCGGAATCGAAGACGCCGATCATGGAGCGGCGAGCTTTGGGCCGGTGGCGACTGATGGGAAACCGAAAGTGGTGGAGGCGATCCTGGTCCGGGTCCTTGCGAAGGAACGGGCGAGGTCGCGTGGCAGAGCCCTCCCCGTCGAGCCACGGCTCGATCCGCTTCCGCTGCGACGATTACCGGACGCTTGGCACGTATTGCGTGACAAACTTCGGTGGCACGGTGGCGGTCGCCCACGGCGTGGGCGGCTCACGGATGGTGTCGGTATTGCAAAAGTAGATGCCGAATCGCGCAGGGGCTGGCGGGCGGCCGCGGTGCGGACTCTGCCGCGCCGACGCGAACGTGACGCGACTCGCAGGTGTTGCGCAGGGTCGTGCGCGAGATGCGCGGCGCCACCGCGCTCCCGGGGCCGCGAGCAACCCACTGGGACCGAGGCGCGAACGAAGCGGCTCGGGTGAGCTTGTCACGTATTACGTGACAAGTTCCTTTTGTTCGTCGCGAAGCGAGGCGGCGGCGGTGGTGGCGGCGTGGGCGGGCCATGCGCGGCCGGAGCGATGCGTTGCTGCCCCCGTGGGCGCGGGCTCCGCGGGCACAGCGGGCCTGTCGGTCTGCGTTTCGCGCGCCGCGACCGGCTTTTCGGTCGGGCTTCGGCGCGCCCGGTAGCCCCTTCCTGCCGGTGAAGCGAAACACGCGCCGCGACTGATCGGGCGTGCCGCCGGTGCGGCGGGGCGGGTTTCGCCGGACAAATTGGGGCGTGTTTTCGGCGGAAAAATCGGCAACGTGCGGCCATGAGCGTGACGACAGGCGCGGTTGACTCGTCCTACACGGTCGGTGCGGCGGTGCTCCTTGGCTGGGGCCTGCTTGATTGCTTTTTCGGCTACCGGATCTTTCGCGTGGCGGTCGCGCTGCTCGGCGCGCTCGTGCTGGGCGTGTTCATCGGCGGGCTGGGTGCGCAGGTGTTCGGCGGCGGCGAAGCGGCGTACTGGATCGCGTTTGCGTTCGGGGCGCTGCTCGGCCTGGTGCTGTCGTTCGCGTTCTATCTGATCGGCGTGTTCCTCGCCGGATTCTCCCTCGGCTATGCGCTCGCGCTCGCGCTGGTGCCGTTGACCGGCCCCACGGCGACGCTGCTGATCGGTGCGGTGGCGGGGGTCGCGTGCGGCCTGCTCGCGCTGCTGCTCCAGCGGCTGTTGGTGTCGGCGGCGACGGCGTTCAGCGGGGCGTTGCGCGTGGCGCTCGCGGCGGCGTTTTTTTTCGAGGGCATGGACTGGCAGTTCTACCTGCGCCGGCCCGATCAGGTGCCCGCGCTGATGGTCGGACGCTGGTGGATCACGGCGATCGTCCTCGGGCTGGGGTTGATCGGCTTCTTCACGCAGCTGCGCAGCACGCCTGTGCAGAAGCCGAAGAAGGCCGACTGAGCGCCCCCGCGGCGGTCCGCGGCGAATTGCTTTTCGGCAACCGGCGGGCAGAACGCCGGTCGCATCCACCGTCTTTCCCATGAAACGTCGTCTTCTGATTCTTTGCGGCGCGTTCGCGCTGCTCGTAGTGCTGCTGCTCGCCGCCGTGCGGCTGCCCGCCACGCAGACTTGGCTGGCGCGCCGGGCCGTCGCCGGTGTGCCGGGCGTGGAGATCGCGTTTGAGCGGGTGTCCGCCGGCTTTTCCGGCGCGGAGTTGCGGGGGGTGGAGGTGAACGCGGAGGGCACGCGGGTGCGGTTGCCGCTGGTGCGCGCGAACTACGACGGCTGGGCATTGTTGGCACGGCGCGAGGTGATTGTGCAGGAACTGGCGAGCCACGACATCGACGTGGAGCTCGCGCCGTCGCCGTCGGCCCAAACGCCCGCGGACCGCTCGGTGGAGACAGCGAAGCAGGCGTTCGGCGGCCTGCTCGCGCCGCTGCAACTGCCCGTGCGCGCAACCATCAATTCGGTGCAGCTCTCCGGACGCGTGCGCGTCTCGCCCACCCAGACGGCGAAGTTCTCCGCGCAGGGGCGGTTGCTCGTCCCCGGGCGGGAAGCGGCGACAGACCTCCACCTCGAGTGGAGCGACTCGGCCGCGGAGGCGGTCGCACGGCAGCTCGACTGGGTTGGCCGGCTCACGCTCGTCGCGGCCGCCGAAGGTGCGATCGACAGCCTGAAACTGGAAGGCACGCTCGCGATGCCGAGGGTCGCCGGCGGCCGGACCGAGCAGGGTGTGGCGATGCAGTTCACCGCGTCGCGTGATCCGAAGAGCGGCACGGAAAGTGTCGAGGCCGTTGCGCGCCTCTCGACCGCGAAGGAGAAGGACCAACCGCTGGCGAGGCTCGTGCTCGGCTACGCGGCCGGTGCCGAGCGCGTGGCGGGCACGTGGAGCGTGAACGCGCGCCGCGAGCAGTTCGAGGGCATCGTCGACCTCGAGCGCCTGCCGGAGTTCGCCGCGGAGGCCCAGGGAAGCTTCGGTCTCGCGGTCGCCAGCGGCGACGTTGATGCGGAGGGGCGCGCGAGCGTCACCGCGGGGCGGTTGCAACGGTTGCGGCGCGAGCTTGGACCGCTCGGCACGCTGGTCGGGAGGCTGGACTTCGCACTCGCGCAGAAGGGCGGGGCGCTGCGCGTCGCGCGGCTCGAACTCGCGGTGAACGACGCCCGCGGACCGGTGCTCAAGGTGGCGACGTTACAACCTGTCGAATACAAGACGGCAACCAACGCGGTCGCCTTCGCCCGCCCGGAACAGGACCTCGCGCGCGTCGAGATCAACAACCTGCCGCTCGCCTGGGCGCAGCCGTGGCTCGGGGACGCGTCGCTCGGCGGCACGCTCGCCTCGGGCGAGGTGCGCGTGCGCGGCGCGGGGGCGGCGTGGACCGCCGAAACGGTGCGCCCGCTCTCCTTCTCCGGAGTGCGCTATGCGAGCGGCGGCCGGACCTTCGCCGAGCAGCTCGCGGGCGAACTGAAGCTGCGCGCCGGGATCGACGGTGCGGCCTGGTCCGTCGAGCAGCTCGAACTCGCGCTGCGCGGCGCGGCGGCCGGCGCGCCGGTGGCGATCATCGCCCAGGTGCAGGCCCGGCAGGAAGCCGACGGCCGCGGTCGGGCGGCCGTGCCGCTGACGCTCGAGATGGGCGGTCGGCGTTCGGAGCTGAAGCTCGAGGGCGACTGGTCGCTCGCGGGCGCGGCGAAGGAGGCGACCGCGCGTGTCTCGGGCAACACGGTCCATTTGCGCGATCTCGCCGGATTCGCGGCGTTGTTGCCTCAGGCCGAGGCACCCGCGGCGGCCCCGACGGAGACTGCCGCCACGAAGAGCAAACCGGCGGCGGCGGCGCCGAAGGACGCGCAGGCGTTCTGGAGCGCCTTCACCGGGCGCGCGACGATCGACGTGCAGCGGCTCGTGCTGGAATCCGAGGAGATCACGGGGCTGCAGGCGAGCGTCGTCTGCGACCCGCAGAAGCTCGCGCTGGAGCGCTTCGCCGCCCGGGCGAGGAACGCGTCGCTCGAGGCGAGCCTCGGGGTGACGTTCGACGCGGCGCGCGCGGCTCCGTATTCACTGGAAGGAAGCTGCGCGTTTCCCGGCTTCGACCTCGGCGCGTGGATGCGCGCCGCGAACCCCGGCGAGGAGCCGGCGATCGAGACGGTGCTCGACGTGAACGCGAAGCTCGCGGGGCAGGGGACCAACCTCGACACCCTGCTGGCGGGCCTGCGCGGCGAGTTCGTGCTCCAGGGCGGACCCGGCGTGCTGCGGATCAAGGACCGGCGCGTGGAGACCGCGAGCGCGCTCGGCGGGCTCGTGCTCGGTCTGCTCTCGCGGGACAAGCAGCAGAAGCCGGCGGTCGTGGCCGGCTCGCAGCTGCTCGAGGAGCTGCGCGAGTTCCGTTTCGAGCGGATCGACGTGTCGTTGTTGCGGGCGGAGGATCTGAATCTGCAGTTCCGCACGATCGACGTGCGGTCGGCCGAGAAGCGTCTCAGCGGATCGGGTACGGCGCGGCATGTGGCGCGCGGCTCGATCGCGGACTACCCGTTGCAGCTCGAGCTGCGGCTGGGCGGCAAGGAGAACTTCGGCGTGCTGCTCGACAAGGCCGGTCTGCTCGGCGGCGCGAAGGACGAGTTCGGCTACCTCACGATGCGCGAGGCGTTCTCGGTCACGGGCACCGTGGGCGAGCCGAACTGGAAGGCGATGCTCGCGAAGCTGGCGACGGGGTTGGTGATCGGAAAGTGAGCCGGGGCGAGACCGCGTGGTCGTGCCCCGGGCCTATTCCTTGGTCATCTCGTAGACGTCCCACGCGCCGGCGAGGCAGTCGCCGATCTGCGCGAGCGTGCCGCCCCAGTTGGTGATGCGATACGCCTCCATGGCGGAGCCGGCCCAGTTGACGTAGCTCCCGGGATTGTCGGCGCCGGTCATGCACATCAACCAGTCCTTGCCGGTGGCGTCCGGGTCGCCGCCGCTGAGCACTCCCTGCATGGCGGCCAGGTTGCACTTCAGGTTCGAGAGGTTGAGCTTGATGACCTGGAGATACTCCATGAGCGACATGCCTTCGGCGCCTTCGCCGCGGCCGATCGTGCGGCCGTCGAGCGGATCGATGCTCCACCAGGTGCGCGGCGTCGGCCCGCCGGGGAAAACGAGCACGCGGCCGGTCTCGCCACCCAGGATTCCCCACTGCGCCAACGCATGCGGGCGGATCGTGCCGAGCGCCGCGGGTGTGGAGAACCGCACCGCGACCGGCGCCAATCGGGCCTGTTCGGCGGCGCGCCACAAATCGTAGGTGCCGCGCGGAGTCGGCGACGGCACACGGCGGCGGAGCAGGGCGGTCTCGAGCAACGTGGACGCGATGCCGAGGCGCAGGTTGCCGGAAAACGCTGCGGCGGTGTCCTTCGCGTTGCGGGGCACGAGCGCGAGGCCGTCGAACACGACATCGAGCGCAACGCGCGCCTGAATCTCGGTCGCGCCGTCCTCGGGACGGAGCTGGTTGGAGAGCATCACGACGGTCGGCCCGGAGCACAGCGTGAACTCGGGATGAGCGCGCAGCTCGCGGGCGGCGAGCGCCAGCCGGCCGAGTTGCCAATCGTGCAGGAGGTTGGGGAAGCGCTTCAGGTTGTCATGTCCCTCCAGCCGTTTGGGATCGGTCGACGTGAGGATCTCGCCGAGCGCGGAGGCATTGGCGGTCGTGGCGTCCAGCGCGAGCCAGGCGACCGAGAGCGGGCCGAGCGCGCCGCCGGTGGCGAGGATGTCGGCGGTGTAGACCGGGAGCAGGCCGGGACGGAGTGCGCCGGTGAGGAGGCGCTTCTGGCGCGCGGGCTGCCGGCCGGGTTCGCGGATCTCCAGCGTGAGACTCAGCGGGTGGACGGTCGCTCCGGTGGTGGGCGACATCGGCGCGAGCGCCGGCACGCCGGGTGTGGCCGATTGCGGAGCGGCGGGCGTCTCCTCCTCTTCGCCGAACCCGCCGCCGAACAAGCCGCCGATGCCACCGCCGAGGTTGCCGACATCGGCCTCGCGGCTGCTGCCGGTGGAGAGAATCGTGCCGTCGCGCGCGAACACCGGCCCGGCGAGCACGTCATCCCCGCAGCGGAGCACGACTTGGAACTGCGCGAGGGAGGCGAGGCGCTCGCGCCAGAGCGCCGGATCGAACGTCGTCGCGGGATCGTCGTGGGCGATGTTCACCGGTACGATCTCGAGCCGCGGTGACAGGAGGCTCAGCGCGGAAAGGTCCTTCGCCCAAGTGAACAACGCGATCGGATCGGCGTCCTCCGGCTCCATCGCGACGGTGAGCACGAACCGCGTGCGCTGGTCCTCGGGGATCTCGTCAAGACGCGGCGCCGCGGAGACGGCGTCGGGCGCCGGCGGCGCGGGGTCGGGCCCGGCGGAAAGGAGCACGGAGGCGCCGTCCTCCCCGTCGATCTCGACGAGCACGCGCGTCTGCATCGCTTCGCGGAGGGTGGCGAGGGAGTCGGCCGACGCGCCGGCGGCGGGGAGTCTCGCGAGCGACTCGGCGATCTCGGCGGCGACCGTTTCGACCGGCGTGTTCGCTTCGGCGAGCACCGTCTTCCAGACGCCGGCGGAACGCGCCTTCAGCTCCTGCAAACGGGCGGGCTCCAGACCATGCTCGGCGAGCAGGGCGGTTGCCGGAGATTCGGCGGAGGTGGTGGGCTGTGTCTCGGGGGCGAGCTTCGCCCAGTGGTTCTCGGTCTTCAGCCATGCCGTCGCGATCGAATCGATCTCCCGTTGTGTCCGAGAGATGGAGACGAACCGCGGCGACAGGCCGCTGGCACGGAGCAGCTCGGCGAGCAGAAGCGCGCGGTCCCAGTCGCCGCCGGCGAGCGCGGCGAGCGCGCCCTCGGCGCCGCGGTTGCTGCCGAGGGTGGGGTCGTAGGCGATGCTGGTGCGCACCCACTCGGCAAGTCCGGCGGCATCGGTTTCTAACGACGCGGCCACCTGTGCTGGATTGTGCGGGCAGGTGCCGTTGTCGATGACTGTCTCGCGCACCGCGGCGCAGAAACCAACGTAGCGTTGGATGCGCTCCTCGCGGGAGCCCGGTTCGGCGGCGAGGGAGGTGGTGGCGAGGCCCAGCAGAAGGCCGGAGCACGCTGCGGTGCGGAGCAAGGAGAGCGGGCGGAGCGGGGTAGTCATGGCGGGATCACGAGTGCAGCCGACTTGGGTTGTGGAAAACGAATACCGGAGGCCGATCCGGTGTCTACGTCTGAAAGTGGCGGTGCCGTTTCGAGTAGTGCTTCGGTGGCGCCAAACGGCGCTCGCCTCGCGCCGGTCGCGCAGCTCTACTCGGAGCCCGATGCGCTTGCCGACCCCGACCGCCTTGCTCCTCGTCATGACCGGCGCCTCGCGGAAGTCCTTGGCCCGCCCCTCGAGCCGCGGTCTCCGGTGCGCCCTCGCGGTACTGGGATGCTGGTGCGCCGCGGCGGGATTGTCGGCGGAGGAGTTTCCGAAGACGGCGGAGAACGGCTCGCTGCGGCTCACCGTCTCCTCGGTCCGCATGACGGGGAGCTACGGCGGCAGATCCGCGCCGCCGGGCCGGCAGTGGTTCGTCGTGGGCTGCCGTTGGTTGAACCGCATCGATGCGCGCCGCGCGGCCGAGCGCGAGGCGGTGACGATGGTCGAGGTCGGAGACCTCGCGCAACACCTGTACCTGGTCACCGACGGTGCGCTTGGGACGTTGCAACGGCTCAGTGGGGAGCGCGGGCGGAAATCGCTTGGTGAAGTCGTGCTTGGCAAACCCGGTGACTCGTTGATCGGCGATCTCGTTTTTGAGATCCCGGCGGAGCGGGGTGCCGGCGCCGAGCTGCGTTTCTACGACGACATCGCGGGACACTTCACGATGGTGCTCGGCGAACCGCTTCCGACGCCGCAGCCGGTGGGGGCGCTGGCGCGAAACCAAGTTGGCGAGTTTGGTGTGTTCGGCATCGAAGACCCGGCGGCGGTGCCGGAAGGCGTCGTCGTGCCGCAGGGTTGCCGGCTCGTCGCGGTCGACTTCCGCGGGCGCAGCGTCTGGACCACGACCGGCGACGCGCCCGTCTACGATTTCTCGAAGCCGGCCGGCGCGCAGGTCGAGCGCGTGAACCTGCTCGACTGGCCGGGGACGGCGCAGTCATGCGTGCTGCTGGTCGAGGGGGAATACGCGTATCTGCCGATCGGTGGCACGTTGCCGGATGACGCGCGTTTTCTCCCGGAGGTGTTCACCGGCGGCACGTTGCTCTTCGCCGTGCCGCGTGAGGCGCGCGCGTTGGAGTTGCGCGGCACGCCGGGTCGCGCTGGCACGGAGGATGGCGTGCTCGACCTTGCGCCTGTGCGCCTGCGGGTCGGCGGCGGTGAGCCACGCCCGATGGCGTGGACGATGCCGCTGAGAATCACCGACGAGATGTTCCACGTCGCGGTGGCGGCGCGGCGGGAGCGGAGCTTCGCGGGCGAGGACATCGGCGAGGGCCGTGAGTTTCTCGTGCTCGATGTCGGTGTGGAGAACACTGGCGCGGGCGACGAGTATTTCCAACCGGCGGAGCAGTTGCAGGTGGTCGACGGCGAAGCGGATCCGATCGCGTGCGACGAAGCGACTTGGCGCGGCACGCGGGCACCGGCGCACGCGGTGCATGTGCCCGCGGGTGAGCGCCGGCGCTTCGAACTCGCGTTCCGGGTCGCGGCGGGCGCCACCCCCAAGCTCGCGTTCCGCGGCGGCAGCTTCGAGGAGCAGTACGAGTTGCCCGTCAAGAGCCCCTGAATGTGTCCCCCGAGATCTCGCGACCGCAATTTCCCCAATGAACCTCATCCCTCCCTCTTTCCGTTGCACGGCGGTGTTGGCGCTGCTGTTCGCCGCGGTGCCGCTGACGACGGCGGCAAACCGCTACGACCAGCGCCCGACGAACCCGAAGTATGAAGCACGTGGCGACGAGGACGAAGAGCCCGCGGCGGAAGCCGACGAATCCGCGGCTGCGGCAGCGAGTGACGACAACGGCGCGGCCGAGAATCCGCCGGCCGTCGCGGAAGACGAGGTGACGCAGCGCGAGCCGGCGCCCGCGGCCGAGGAGGAGGCGACACCGGAGCCGTTGCCCGCGCTGCCCGCGCCGGAGCGGATCACGGTGACGCTCGGCGCCAGTTGGGACCCGGCCACCGGGCAGGTGGCCGAACCGAAGACCGAATTCGAGGTGAACGCGGCGGAGGTCTACGCGGTGGTGACCATCGCGGGCGACGAGGAGATCGGGCTCAACGGACGGATCGTGGTCGATGCGGTCGAAGGCGAGTCGGCGGGCGACGAGGTGGCGAGCGCGGCCTGCGACGAGTGGATCGGCGGGCCGCGTACAGTTGCCCTGCGTTTCCCGTTCCCGGAAGGGGGGCTGGCGCCGGGACGTTATCGACTTGAGGTGCAGGAGAGTCGTCCCACGCGCCGGGTGGTCACGGCCACGAGTTTCACCGTCAAGCTCGAGCCGCTGCCCGAGCCGGGCAGCCTGAGCGCCGGTCTGCACACGACCGAGGCGTCCCCGGAGACATTGGGCTGCGGCGCGCAATCCGCCATGGCCACGCGGTTGTTCGCGACGCTCGAGTCCGCCGTGCCGTGCAGTCTGCGGGTGTGCGTGCAGGTGGTGGCCGAGGAGGTGGCGGGGCTGCCGCGTGACCGTGCGGTGGCGACAACGATCGATGGCTCC
>JAEZSJ010000392.1 GCA_023443985.1 Verrucomicrobiota bacterium
GGCGAAAGGCGCGCGGCGAGGCTGAACGTGCCGTAGTTGTCGCGAGCGAGACTGGCCGAGGTGAAGATGTGGGCCGACGGGTGCGCCGCCTTGATGCCATCCGTGTATCGTGCCCACCAAATGGCGACAGCGAAGGGTGCCGCGACGGCGCCCAGACTCCAGCCGAGCGTGCGCAGGGCGGGTCGCAGGCCGCCCGCGCGCCAGTCCGCGCGAAGCCGCCAGGCGCCGTAGAGCGCGGCCGGCACCACCCAGACGAACCAGACGAGACTCTTCACCAGCCCGGCGGCGGTGCCGGCGAGCACGCACACAAGGAGCCAGCCGAGGTGCCGTTCCTGCAGCGCGAGCAGAAACGCGGCCGCGAACCACGCGGAAAACAGCAGCGCCATCGGGTCCACCAGCACCGCCCGCGCGTAGAAGATGTAGACCGGACAGGCCAGGGTGCAGGCGAGGGCGAAGAGGCGTTGCGCGGGCGTGAGCCCAAGGCGGCCGAGCAGCAAGTAGAGCGCCGGCAACGTGAGGTAGAAACACGCGAGCGAGATCGCGCGCGCCGCCTCGAACTGCGGCCAGCCGCTTGCTCGGCTCAGGGCGACGACGCCCCATTCGTAGAGCGGAAACTCGAGCGGGAGCACCCAGGGTTTGCCGAGCAACGGCACGGAGTAGTCGATCGAGAAGTTGTTCTCCCGGTCGATGTAGTGCGCGATGAGCGCGGTCTGCGTCTGCCGGAACTCGTGGCCGGCCATGAACTGGCGGTGCCAGTTGATCGTGGCAAAGTGGCAGTGCAGCGTGAGCGCGGCGCAGAACAGCGTCGCGAGCCAGAGGTGCAGCCGGCGGGTGGAAAACGTGGCGGTCATGCGGGGCCGGCTTGCGGGGCGCGGGCGGGCGAGGCTCAGCGGATCTCGACGTCGCCGAGGAACGCCCAATCGTACGAGAAGTTGTTGCCCGCACCGGGGCCGGTCTCGAGCACGAGGTCGCCGGTGGCACCCGGCTCGAGCGCGACGGTGGCGCGGATCTCGCCGCGGTCGGCGGACACCTCCGCGGGCTCGAGCGTGCGGGAGTAGAGCTCGTGCGTGCTGCCATCGTCCCGGATCTCGGATACACGGAACTCGACGCCGTCGGTGCCGTCCGCGGGATCGGCGTAGGCGCCCTCGGCGATCCCGAAGCTGAAGGTGAAGCGCGTCGCCCCGGCGGGGCGGTGGAACCAGAGGCGCGTGAGCGGATGCGCGGTCACGACCCGTTGCCCGTGCCGCGGCACGCGGCCGGAGCCGAACTGGGAGTAGAACCGGAACGGCCGGGGCGTCATGCCGTGGAAGAGCAACCGGCTGCGACCCTTGAGCGTGGCGGTCTCGACGTCGCGCCCGGCGAGCGAGACGGGCGGCTGCGCGGGCTCGAGGCGCTCGTGCCAGGCGACCCCGCTGAACGGCGCCTGGCGGAACGGGTCGGTGGCGTGCTCGGCGAGCAGGTCGCGGTGGAGGTACACCGTGGTTCCGCCGTGCTCGAGCGCGGGGCGGGGATCGATCCCGAGGTGGTCGGCGGCCATCTGCAGGAGCCGGGAATTCTGGCGCTGGTCGCCGGACAGCAACAGCGCGCCGACCTGTTCCCCCTGCAGGCCGCGGAAGGCGCGGTCGAGGTAGTCCCAGTCGGTCTCGAGGTTGCGGCGGATCATCAGCGCGCGCCGCCGGGCGAAGAACGGCGTGGAGGAGTCCCAGTCCTCGCCGGCGATCACGAGCACCTCCTCGGGATCGATCACGTTGCGCAGCAGTTCCGTGAGACCGGTGCCACCATAACTCAGATACGAGAGATGGGGCCGGAGGTAGCTCGCCACGAACAACCGGCCCTGCCCGAGGAGCAGGGCGGCGGCGAGCGCCCAGCCGACCACCCGCGCGCGCGGTGCCTCGAGGAGTCCGCAGAGCGCGAAACCGGCGCCGAGCACGAGCAGGGCGGCGTTGGCCACGAAGTAGTATTCGTGCCAAGCATAGAGCAGCGGGAAGATGAACGGTGCGAGGAAGAACAGGGCGAGGCTCCCGAGCGCGGCCCAGCGCCAGCGTCCGCCGAACAGCGCGGCGACGCCGCCCGCGGCGAGCGCCACCGGCGCCGCGAGGATCCCGCCGCTCCAATAGTGGAAGATCTTCCGCCAGGCGTCCGTGGAGAACCGCAGTCCGAAGATTTCGCCCAGGCCGAAGTTGAAGCCGGTCATGTTCGCGGAACCCAGGAAGGCGCCGCCGAGGCTGTGGGCCTTCACTTCGTCGGCGAAGTCCGTCCAGGCGAACGTGGCGGCGAACGGCAGCACGACGCAGCCCAGCCCCCAGCAGAGCGTGGCGCGGACCGGTCGCCACGAGCCGGCCCGCTCGCGCCACGTCCGCAGGAGCAGCCACGCGCCCCACGCGGCGGCGGGCACGAGGTAGAGGATGAACGTGGTCACCTTCACGGGGCCTGCCACGGCCCCGGCGAGATTGGCGACGACCAGCCAGCGGATCCGGCGCGTGTGCATCGTCTCGCCGAAGGCGGCGACGAACCACAGCGCGGCCATCAACGCCATCGTCTCGATGAGGAACGCGCGCGCGTAGAAGAGCAGCAGCGGACAGGTGAGCACCAGCGCGACCAGCAGCGCCCGACGGGCGGGCGGCAGCCCGAAACGCCGCAGCAGGATCCACACGGCCGGCAGGGCGAGCAGCAGGCAGGCGAGCGACACGGCGCGCGCGGACTGCACGAGCGGCGAGCCCGTCAGGTCGCTCACCGCGACGACCGTCCACTGATAGAGCGGAAACTCCATCGGGATCGACCATGGCTTGCCGAGCACGGGCGTCGGGTACGCGAGGGAGAAGTCGCGGTCATGCTGGATCCAGTAGGCGGACACGGCGGTCTGCGCCTGGCGGAACTCGCAGCCGGGGAGGTTGCCGTTGTGCCACGCCCGGGTGGCGGCCCAGCCGGACCAGACCAGCGCGGCGAGGAGCAGCACGGCGGCCAGCCAGTTCTCCCAGCGGGGGGCGGCGGGGGTGGGGGCGGGGGCGGACATGGGGCCGGCGGGTTGGGCTACTCGTGCGTGAGCACGACTTCGCGGGCAAGGGCGACGTGCTGCGGGAGGACCTTGCGATGGTCGTAGGCGCGCAGGACTTTCGAATACGCGGTGGGCGTGAGCGATTTGCCGCTGCGCTCCTTGGCGAGGCAGGTGCGCATCATGCGCGAGAGCCCTTCGACCTCTCCGGGTTTCACGAGGTAGGCCTCGGCGCGCTGGCGCACCATCTCGGGGATGCCGTGCACGTCGGTCGTGACGATCGGCGTGCGAAACGCCATCGCCTCCATCACCACGCGTGGGAACGACTCCTCGTAGCTCGTGCAGACGAAGAGGTCGGCGAGCAGGAAGAAGTCGTAGGCTTCCCGCGTCTCGGGGATCAGCGTGAGGTTGTCCAATCCGAGCTGCCTGATGTCGGCGGTGAGCCAGTCGAGGTAGATGCCCTGGCGCGCGCCAACGAGGACGAAGCGCACCTTCTGGTCGCCACGGTGGTGCCGGTTGAACTGGTCGACGGCGCGGATGAAGATGTGCTGGCCCTTGCGCTCGCAGACGGTGCCGATGTTGGCGACGATCACCTCGTCGTCGCGGAAGCCGTGCTTGCGGCGCAGTGCGCTGCGGGTGTGCGCGGCCTTGAACGCCTCCATGCCGGCGAGATCGATCCAGCTCCGCACGATGCGGAAGGTGTCGCGGTGGTTGTGGTCCTCGTAGTAGGCGCGCGTCGCGTCGCAGAGGAAGAGCGTGCGGTCGGCGAGCGCGAGCGCCGCCTCGGCCACGCGGTGCATGGGGCGCAGGAGCATGCGCTCGTAGAAGCGGTAGGTCGAAGTGCTCTCGTGGATATAGTAGAGGGAGGGCTTGCCCGCCTGCTTCGCGAGGTGGATGCCCCAGAAGCCGACGAGCGTGTTGCAGACGACGAGGTCGATCTGGTCGAACGGCAACGTGGCGCGCAGCGCGGCGATCCGCTCCTGGAACTGCGCCGCGTTCTCCGCCGAGTAGAACTGGTGGCGGTCGACGAGGATTATCTTCGCGCCGAGCTCCTCGTAACGGTGGCGGATCGGCCCCTCCTCGTTGGAGATGACGGTGATCGCGAAACCCGCCTCGCGCACGAGGTGCGTGGCGTACTCGAGCAGGAAGCGCGGCGCGCCCTCGAGGTTGAGGTTGTGCGTGATCAGCAGCACGTGCAGCCGGCCGCCGCGTTCGGTGTGGCCGCACACCGCGCCGCGGCAACGCGGGCGGAGCTGCCCATCGAGTTGCAGGTGGCGGCTGAAGTACGGGTCGCGCGGCGCCGGGTAGCGGCGGACGAAGGCGATGTGCTCGGCCTCGTCGAACGTCACCCCGCGGGTGGCGCTGCCCCAGTGCATGAGCTTGGCCTGCGGCGTGTACACGCAGCGCCAGCCGGCGGCGACGGCGCGCAGGCAGTAGTCGACGTCGTTGTAGGAGACGCTGAAGTCCTGCTCATCGAAGCCACCGAGTTTCCGGTACAGCTCGGTGCGCGTCATCAGGCACGCGCCGGTCACGGCGGAGACTTCGCGCGCGACCGAGTGCCAGATGACGGGAGTCTCGCGCTCGTCGGCTTTCACCAGCGGCGTGTCGGCAAGACCCTCATGCGGGCCGATGACGATGCCGGTGTGGTTGAGCGTCTTCTCCGGGTAGACGAGCTTCGCGCCGACGACGCCCACGTCCGGCTGCGAAAACCAGCCGACCATCTCCTCGAGCCAGCCGGGCTCGAGGGCGTTGACGTCGTTGTTGAGGTGGAGGACCAGCGGCGTGTCGATGTGCGGCAGCGCGAGGTTGACCAGATGTGAGTAGTTGAACGGTGCGTGCGCGTCGGCGGGGCGCACGACGGTGCACTTCAGGTCGGTGCGCTGGACGATCTGCGCGAGGTAGCGGGTGGCGTCGGCGTCGCGCGAATGGTCGTCGACGATGACGAGTTTCACGAAGCGCCAGTCGACGGTCTCCTCGAGCAGCTCGATGCACTCCTGCAACAGGTGGAGCTTGTCGCGTGTCGGGATGACGATCGTGACGGGATTGGCTGCGAGCAGCTTCGCATCCCAGCGGAGTTGGTGGAGATTGAGCCGGCGGTGGTGAGCGGCCTCGGGCAGGAACGGCGCGGCGGCGAGCCCGCGGCGCTGCATCGACTCCTCGAGCGCGCGGCGCGACTGCTCGATGGCGGGTGCGGCGAGGTCGGTCGTCTCCGGCCGTTCGGCGCGCGCATGGTGGCAGACGAATGGCAGGTGCGCGACCTGCGCGGGCGTGAGCGTGTCGCCCAGGCGGAGCAGCAGGTCGAACCACGGAATATCCGGAAAATCGGCACGGAAGGAGCCGAGGGCGACGAAACGCTCGCGGCGCACGAGGCTGAGCTGGCCGGGAAAAAGCCCGGAGAGCGCCAGCGCGGGGCTCCAGTCGGGCTTGAAGGCGGGCGCGGTGCGGCGCCCGGCGGCATCCATCCGGTCCTCGTCGGTGTAGACGAGTTCGAGGGAGGGGTGTTTCGCGATGGCCTCGGCGGCGTGGAGGAGCGCGTCGGGCGAGAGACGAGAATCGCCGGGCAGCAACGCGAGGTGCGTGCCGGCGGACTCGTGCGCGGCCGCGTTGAGCGCGCGGATACGATCGGTACCGCCGGTGTGGACGACGGCCCGGGCGCGCGGCTCGGCCGTAAGGGCGGCGGCGAGTTCGGGTTGCGGTGCGCCCCCGAGGACGAGGCGCGCCTCCCAAGTCGGATAGAGCTGTGCCGTGAGCGATGAGAGCAGTTGCTTCAACTCCTCGCCGCGGCAGCCGGTGCCGTCGACCAACAGGAGGAAACGCGGACCGGTGTGCTGAAGCGCGGCGGCCGACTCGCGCATCCTCGCCAGCAGGCGCGGCGCGAGGCGGTTGGCGTGCTGCCAGGCGGCGTAGGGATCGGTGGCGGGGACGACGCGGTCGGCGAGGCCGATCGGTGCATCGCGGTGGAAGTACTCGCGCGTGAGCTTGGCGGCGGCCCAGAGCGGCTTGAGCGGACCGACCGGCACGCCGCGGCGACGCGCGGCGGCGTGGAGCGCGCGACCCGTTTCGAGGAGGAGCTTGTCGGAGAACTCCGGCAGCGGGCGCTCCTGCTGTTCACAGGTCTTCTGATACACGCGGCGGACCCAAACGAGGTGGCGGGTGCCGTCCTCGAGTTCGGCGAATATCTTGACGCAGATCGGATTGGGCGCGTCCTCCTCGAGGTCGAGCATGCCGAAGAACTGCGAGTTCCGCGCGTAGGGGTGGTCGGGGAACATGTCTCCGGCCTCGGGGCGCTCGCGGTACTCGTGCTGGATGATGTTCTCGACGTCTGGATGCGTGCTGCCGACGAGGCGGGTGATGCGCTGCTCCTTGTGGATGAGCCAGCCCTCGATACGGATCTTGCCGAACTGCGTGCCGGCGACGCGCAACGGATTCTCGAGGGCGCCGTAGAAGGGCGGGTTGGGCAACGTGTCGAGCGACACGGCGGCGGCGGCCTCGATCAGGCGGTCGGCGGCGGGGGCGAGGTCGCCGGTGGGCGCGGCGCGGCGGGCCTGGAGCAGCTCGCGCCAGATCGCGGGCAGCATCTCGGTGTCGAGCGGTGGTGGTTGCGCGGGGCCCTTGCGGACCACGATGGGGGTGCGCCAGATCTCGACCCAGTTGTGGCCGGCATCGAGAAGCTCGAGACGGAGCTCGGTCGCGCCGAGCGGCGGCGTGACCTGAAGAATGAAGCCCGCGTGCGGCAGGCCGAAGCGGCCGCGGTGGCATTTCTCCATGTGCTCGTGCGGCAGGCCGAACACGCCTAGGTACGGACGCTCCGCGATGACGGCGCGGATGTCGGAGAATACGGCGCCGGTTTTGGAGAGGAACCAGCCGGCGATCCAAGTGGGGGTGCCGTCGAAGACCCACGAGGTGGGCTGCTCGACGTCGAAGATATAGGCGTGGTTCTCGTTCATGCCATCCGGCGCAAAGGCCGACTATCAAGACGCGCGGCCGGAGCGGGGCAAGCGCGGGGAGGGCCGGATGCGATTCCGGGCGGCTTCATCGGGCCAGCGCGGCTCCGATCAACCAGAGGGCGAAGCCCAGCAGGACCAGACCGAACACCCGCGGGAGCCAGTGTTGTGCGCGGTGCAGGCGGGCCGCGACCGGTGGTGCCCGCAACGCGAGCACGATGAGCGTCCACATCGTCCAGCCGTGCGCGACGATCAGCAGTGGCACGGCGACGCGCCAGCCGAACGCGGTTCCCGGCGGCAACACTTGTGCGAAGAGTCCGACGAAGAAGAGAAACGCCTTCGGGTTGGTGAGGTTGCAGACGAGGCCGTCGATGAAGCCGCTGTGGGCGCCCGGCACCTGGGCGGGTCCGGAGGCGGTGGCTGGGGCGGGCGCGCCGCGGACGAGCAATGCGCGCACACCGAGCCAGGCGAGATAGGCGGCGCCGACGAGCTGCAGTGCCCGCATTGCGACGGCCGGCAGGGCGGCAAACCCGAGCGAGATGGCGAGCACCTGGACCGCCAGGCCGAGCGCGATGCCGGCGGCGGTGCCGAGTCCGCGCGCGGCGGTGGGCCCGAGGCTGTTGCGCAGGATGAGGACGAAATCGGGGCCGGGGCTCAGCAGGCCGAGCGTGAGCACGCCGAGCAGACCGGCGAGTTGGGCAAACATGCGGGAGAATAGGAGCGGGGGGCGAAACGCGGAAAGCGCGAAGGTGGCGCCGCCGCGGGGCGTGCCGTCTCCGGACGGTGGCCCCTGGGCGGTGCGGCGGCGGACGCTGGCCGCGGGTCAGCTTCCTTTCGGCGGGCCGAGTACCATGTGGTCCTCGGCCTTCCTCGGCTGGAGCGGTGCAGCTTCACCGTGCAGCCATGCGTCGTGATCGTCCGAATAGTAGGGGGAGAGCGGGTGCGCGCTCTGCCCGCCGGGCATGTGCAGCAGGCTTCCCTCCTCCCAACCCGGTTGGATCACGAAGCGTACGGTCGAGCCGAAGTCGCGCCGTTGGACGCGGACCACGAGCGTGTCGCCGGGCAGTGGATCGGCGGGCATGTCGAGGAACCGGCCGAGCCACGGGAACGCGGTGCTGAGCGGGTGGCGCATCGCGAGGCGGTTGGCTTCGCCCCAAGTGTATTGCGAGAGTTGCTCGGCGCCCCCGGCCGAGGCGACCACCGCATCCGCCGCGTCGAGCAGCAGTTTCTCCCAGCCCGACGTCCCCTCGGGGTGCCAGGCAGGGGGGCGTTGGGAGGCGAGGGTGAAGGCGATGCGATCGAGGGACAACGAACCGGAGTCGAAATCCGGAAAGGCGGCGCGGCAGCGGGCGAACACGAGGGAGTCGACCTCGCGTTTCACCACAGTGCGAAACTCGTGGACGATGCGGTAGCCGGCGGAGTCGGGCACGGCTTGTCCGCCCCAGTTCTCGGCCAGCGAGCGGAGCGTCGCACGGGCGGGCGCGGCGGCGGTGGCGGCGGGGTCGATCGTGGCGAGGAGGAGTTGTTGCCAGCGTTCGAGGTAGAGGCCGCGGACGTCGAGCTGGATGTCCAGCAATGCGTGCGGGGTGAACTCCTTCAGCTCGGCCAGGCGGTCACGGATCCGGCTGGCGCGGGCGCCGTGGGCGAAACGGGCGTCGCCGAGGGCGCCGAGGGACTCGGGTGCGAGCATGCGGTTGTTCGCGGACCAGAGTTTGCCGGAAGCGGGGTTGTACACCTGGGGGTGCTGTTCCAGCGGCAGCCAGCCGTCCCAGCGCGCGGTGCCGTCGGCCCAGGAAACCGGGGTCGATCCATCGAGGCCCACACGGCGCGGCAGGCGGCCGGCGACCGTCCAACCGAGGTTTCCGTCGCGGTCGGCGGCGAGGAAGTTGAGCTGCGGCATGCCGGCGCTCTTGGCAAACGCGAGGGCGGCGCGGGCGGAGTTGAGCGTCTCGAAGTTCGCGAACTGAAGGTCGTACGCGGCGGGATCGGCCATGACCCAGCGCAGCGCGAGGCGGCGGCCGTGGTGGTCGGTGCCGAAGACGGGGCCCCAGATTGTGCGATCGAAGGTGAACGTCTCGGGGGTGGCACCGCGCACGGCGATGGTCTCGGTCTGTGTCTCGAGCTCGCGCCATCCTTCGGGGGTGCGGTAACGGCGCGGGTTTGCGGGATCGGTTTCAAGGACGATGAGGTCGGTGGTGTCGGCGTGGGCGTCGGTGAATCCCCAGGCCATGCCGCTGTTGGTGCCGGCGACGAGGAACGGCAGGCCGGGCAGGGTGACGCCGTCGAGCGTGCGCACATGCGTGGGATCGGTGCGCCACGCCAGCTGGGCGCGATACCAGATATTGGGTACGGCGAGCGGGAGGTGGAGGTCGTTGGCGAGCAGGGCGACGGGCGACTGGCCGCGGAGCCCGCGGATGGCGAAGGCGTTGCTGCCGGGCGCGGCGTCGGCGGTGCGGCGGAAGGCGCGGCTCCACGCCGTGAAGAGCCGGGCGCCGAGGTCCGCGGGGGCGGCGGAGGCGGAGGTGGGCGCCGCGGCCGGCATGGCCGGAGTGAAGGACGCGCCGGTGTAGCCGGGCGCAGGGGGGAGCGCGGGCGCCGGCAGGACGGAGTCGTCGAGGGCGGCGTCGAAGTCGTCGGCGGCGGAGAGCAGGAAGGCGGCCGTCGCCGGATCGAAGACATCGCGAACGATCTGCCGCGAGAGCTCGGGCGTGCCGTCGGGGTGTTGCAGCAGCAGCGCCATCGAGGCGACGACGAGGAACGTGTCCTCGGCCTTCCATCGAGCGGGCTTGGTGCGCAGGAGGAGATATTCGAAGGGTTCGCTCTCGAGCTCGAAGAGCCCGGTGCCCACGCCCAAGGCATAATCTTCCACGAGTTCGCGGTGGGTTTCCGGGAGTTGGTCGAGCGCCGCGCGGGCGACTTCGCGCAGGCGGAAACGCCGGTGGTGGCGGTCCAGCGGCAGGGCGGCGGGGCCGAGGAGCTCGGCGAGTTCGCCGGCCGCGGTCCGGCGCAGCAGATCCATCTGGAAGAAGCGATCCTGCGCGTGCGCGAAGCCGAGCAGCTTGGCGACATCGCGTCGGCTGTTCGCGCTGACGCGGAGCACGCCGTGGTTGTCCCGCTGGAGCGCGGAAGATCCCGCGAGGCGCGGGATCGTGATGCGCCCGCTGCGGTCCGGCAGGCTGCGGTAGAGCGGGACGAGGACGAACAACGCCGCGACCACCGCGCTGAAGGCGAGGATCGTGACGGGGAGGCGCAACCAACGGGGAAACATGGCTCGGGAGGGTTCGCAGGTTCACGCGGCGCAGCGACCGCGTTTTCGCGGCATCGTGGGTGTCGCGGGCGCGAGGTCAACAGCAGGCGTTAGGATCAAGAATTTTCAAATGACAGGCATTCAACAAGTTATGTTTTATGCTGTCCTCCGGAGGCCTGCTTCACCGAGGCGCGGCGACGGGGGCGATTACAATTTTCGGCACAAGTGCCCGCCTCCCGGGCAGTTGTAACCCACTACAAAAGGTCGGCGTGCCCGAGCTGGACAGGAACCTAGCCTTGGACCCGCCATGTGCACCACTCTGCAGTTTCATCGCTCCTCGGACGAGTCCGACCAGGCGGCGTTGATTCGTGAAATGATGGCGTTGGATCGCGAGCTCTATCGCGACGCGCAGGAGCAGGATCTCGGCGGGGACGAGTATTGGCGCGAGCGGTTCGCGCGATGCCCGGAGTCGCTGAGCCTCGCCCGCCAGAAGGACGGCCGCCTCGCCGGTTACTACCAGTTCCTCCCGGTCATCCCCGCGTTCCGCGACGAGATTGTGGCCGGCCGGGCCCACGACGGCCGGATCCCGCTCGAGGCGATCGTGCCGTACGGACACCCGCCTCAGCCGTGCCATCTGTATCTGTGTTCGATGGCGGTGCGGACGGAGTGGCATCGACGCGGGGTGGCGACCCGCCTCTATCGCGAGGAGGTCGCGTTCCAGGAGCGGATGGCGTTGGCGGGCTGGCGCCCGTTGTCGTTGGTGAGCGTGGTCTGGTCGCCGTGTGGCGCACGGTTCTTCGAGCGGCTCGGCCTGCCCCTGGTGGCGCGCGACGAATGCGGCCGGCCGATCCACGAACGCCGGCTGACCGATGGTGTGATGCCGGAGCTGCCGCTTCCCAAGCTCGTGCCCGAGCGGGCGGCGCAGCCGGTGTTTGCCGTGGCGGCGTAGCACGGGTCCCCGCCGACGTCAGGCGGGGGGAAGACAGGGCAGGCTCTTCAGCAGCTGCGTGGCGAGCAGGCGCAGTTGCGAGTCGCTGGGCGGTGTCGCCGCGGCGACCCGGTTGGACCAAAGGATCGCGCCATCCGCCGAATCGGCGATGAACGCCCCGAGCACGACCGGGAGGGCGTCGGCCTCGTTGTATCCGTCGAGGCGGACAAAGAGCAGCAGACGCGGGGCGTTGGGATGGAGATAGGTGACGGCGCGCGAGACGCTCGGGGGCCGTTCCCCCGCCGCGATCGCGCGCACCAGGGCGCCCGGCACCACACCGGTCTCCCCCCGGGGCAGCACCAGCTCCGTGGCCCGCACATCGAAGCCGCGATCGCGGAGCAGCTCACGCAGCGACGCGGCGACCGTGTTGGCGGGGCCGAAATCCGCCGCGGACGGAGCCCCCGGTGCGGAGGTCGCGGAGTCGATGTACACATGCACCAGCCGGAGCCGGGTGGCGTGTTCGAGCAACACGCGGTCTGCGGGGGAGGTCGGTGGCAGCAGGCCGGCCGCGGGTCGGGTCGGGTGCGAACAACCGGTCGCGCCGAAGAGCCCTGCCAGGGCGAGGAGGAACGATGCGGTGATCGGCGCGCGCACAGTGGGGCGACGCTGGGCGGTCGCGCCGCGGCGGCAATCGGGAAAGTTGCTGCGCCCGGCCGGGCGGGTGTCAGGCTTCGGCGCCACCGTCGCCATGCGCATCGCCGTGATCTCCGATTCCCATGACCGCCTGCCGGCCAAACTGCCGGTGCGGCTCCGCGGCGCGACTGAGATCTGGCACTTGGGCGATGTCAGTCTGCCGGGCACGCTTGCGCCCCTCGAGGAGCTTGGCGTGCCCCTGCGGGTCGTGCGCGGCAACTGCGACTGGGCGGGCGATTGGCCGGAGACCCTGATGCTCGAGCGCGGCGGTGCGCGGTTCTATCTCGTGCACGTGCCGCCCTGGAAGGGGCCGGCGGGTATCGCCGCCGTGCTCCACGGGCACACCCATGTGCCCCGCGACGAAACCGATCCGCAGGGCGTGCGCTGGTTGAATCCGGGCTGTCTGGCGCATGCGAACCGTGGAGCACCGCCGAGCTTCGGCTGGATCGAGTTTGGCGAGAACGGCTGGTGCTGGCGACTCGAGCGGCTCTAGTCGCGGCCGCGCCGCGGGCGCGCCGCACCTCTTCGGCGACGGCGTTGTTTTCGGCTTTTCGCTCCGAAAACGAGCGGGCAAGACGATGGCGCGTGCCCACGACCGAACAGCAATGGTTCGACTTCGCGCCGTCCGCGGCTGCCGCGACGGAGGTGGCACCGGCGCCGTTGCTGGTGACGCCGAGCACTCCCGCGCCGACGCTGGAGGAGACCGGGCTACCGGGCGAAACGGCGGTCGTGGTGCGGCGCAGCCCGAAGGCCCGCCGCTATCGGCTGAGCGTCGGGCGCGACGGACTCGCTGTGCTCACGATCCCGGTACGCGGCTCCGAGCGCCAGGCACGGCAGTTCCTCGAGACACAACGGGACTGGCTCGAACGCACGCGGCGCCGGCTGGCGCAGTTGCCGCGCAGCTCGACCGTGTGGACGGTCGGCACGAGCGTGCTTTGGCGCGGCGAATGGCGACCGATCGAGCGGGCGGGGGAGGCGCCGCCCCAGGTCGCGTTGGGCGGCGAGTCCTTCCGGGTCAGCCGCCACGATGGCGACCTGCGGGCCACGTTGGAGGGCCATTTCCGCCGGATCGCGCGCATCGAGCTGCCGCCGCGCACCTGGGAGCTCGCCGCGGTGACTGGCGTGGAGGTGCGCGAGGTGGTGGTGCGCGACCAGCGCACGCGCTGGGGGTCCTGCTCGTCGTCCGGTACGATCTCCCTCAACTGGCGGCTGGTGCAGGCTCCGGCCTTCGCGGCGGACTACATCATGCTCCACGAGCTGATGCATGTGCGGGAGATGAACCATTCGGAACGGTTCTGGGCGCTCGTGGAGGAGGTCTGCCCCCGCTGGCGCGAGGCGGAGCGTTGGCTGAAGAACCACGGCGGCGCACTCGGTCTGTAGCCGCGGAACGGGCAGGCCCGTCCCGGCCGCCGCAGTGGCGGCTGACCAGGGCGGCTGTGCCCGCGGAGTAAAACAGTTTTACAGAACATCAAACTGTTGACATGTCGTCGGGTGGCGGCCAGAACCCCGCCGTGCCCCTTCCCCGGCCAGTGCCCCCCTCCTTCTGCGCCGCCGTCGCCAGACGTTGGTTGCGCCGTGTGGTGTTGGCCGCCGGAGCGGCGTTTGCCGTGACCGGCTTGGCGGTGGCCGAGGATGCGCGCGAGTGGATCGCGGGCGCCGATGTGTCGGCGCTGGCCGTGCTGGAGCAGCACGGCGCCGTCTATCGCGACGGCCGGCGGGCGGGCGACGCGCTCGGGATCCTGCGCGCCCGCGGGGTGGACTGTTTCCGGCTGCGGCTCTTCGTGGCGCCCGACGGCACGGATGTGGTCACCAACGACCTCCGCTACACGCTGGCGCTGGCCAGGCGCGTGAAGGCGACCGGCGCCACGCTGCTCCTCGATATCCATTACTCCGACACGTGGGCCGATCCGGCCAAGCAGACCAGGCCGGCGGCCTGGGCCGGCCTGCCGTTTCCGGAACTGGTCGCGACGGTGCGCGCGTACACCGCCTCGACCCTGCGGGAGTTCGTGCGGGAAGGCGTGGCCCCGGACCTGGTGCAGCTCGGCAACGAGATCACCAACGGGATGCTCTGGCCGGACGGCCGGGTGGAGCACTCGGAGCGCGGGGACGCCGCCGGCTGGTCCCGCCTGGGCGAACTGCTGCGGGCTGCGCACGCCGGGCTCGGCGACGCGTTCCCCGACGGGGGGCGGCCTCGGTCGATCCTCCACATCGAGAGCCCGCATCAGCTCGAGCGCGCGCTCTGGTTCTGTCGCGAGGCCACCGCGGCCCGCGTGCCGTTCGACATGATCGGCGTCAGCTACTACCCGGAGTGGCACGAGGGCCTGCCCGCGCTGCGCCGCGCCCTCGACGCGCTCGCGCGGGAGTTCGGCAAGCCCGTGCTCGTCGTCGAGACCGCCTATCCGTGGAAGCCGGACGAACACTGGGTCGGCCGGCCGCACCTGGACTGGCCGCTCACCCCCGCGGGCCAACGGCGTTTCGTGCGCGAGGTCGCCGCCGCCGTCCGCGCGACGCCCGACGGCCTCGGCGCGGGCGTCGTGTATTGGTATCCGGAATGCGTCCCTGTGCCCGGCCTCGCCGTGTGGGTGGGCGGCTCCTGCTCCCTCTTCGGGAAGGCGGGCCGCGTGCTGCCCGCTGCATCCGAACTCGCCGGCCGCCGCTGAGCGCACGGCCGAGCTCCTGTTTTGCCCCGAACCGTCCAAGTCTCCTCCCGCACAAACATGAACCCCGTCAGAAAAACCCTCGCTTCGCCGCCCTCCAGCCTGTTGCTGGCCTGTGGACTGGCCACGCTCGCCTCCGCCCAAACCACCCCGGCCGAACGCGCCGCGCCCGCCGCGGAGGACGAGCAGGTCGTCGTCCTCAGCCCGTTCGAGGTGAACTCGAGCCGCGATGTCGGCTACCTCGCGCAGAACACCCTGGCCGGCAGCCGCCTCAACACCGGGCTGAAGGACACCGCCGCCGCCATCTCCGTGCTCACGCCCGAGTTCCTCAAGGACATCGGCGCGACGAACATGAAGGATGTGATCCTCTTCCAGAACAACGCCGTGCCCGACTACGGCGACGCCGACAGCAACTTCAACGGCAACCCGATGATCGGCAACAGCGAGTGGCAGCTCCGTATCCGCGGGCTTGATGCCACCTACGGCCGCAACTACTTCCCCTGGCGCGTCTCGACCGACTTCTACAACGTCGACCGCATCGACCAGTCGCGCGGCCCCAACGC
>JAEZSJ010000011.1 GCA_023443985.1 Verrucomicrobiota bacterium
CCGCGAAACGCTTCCTACGCCGATGAGATCCGTCGGCTGGACTCCGCAGACGCCGATGCAGACGTCGAGAGGCGAACCAAACAGGGAAACTGGATGTTCCTCGGGTGCTTTTCCGATGATGACGATCCGGGGTCGATGTATGTCCCTGGGCTTACTGCTGACGAGGGGGTTGAGTTACTCGAGTCCGGGCAGTTTGAGGTGGAGGCGTATTACGACCAACGCGCATTCTACGTCTTCCAGTTCGTGGGCGATCCGGCGCCATGGATCGATGCAAAGTGGCGCTACGCCGAGAGAGTGAACCAATCATTGGTGAAGAAGATCAGGGCGACGGGACGAGTGGGTGCCTCGATCGCCAATCCGGTCCCACCGGCGCGAGCCGGGAGCAGATGATCCCCACCGCGCCCTTCGTTCTCTTCGTTGCCTTCTGTCGCCTCCGAATCCCCGAAACACTGAGCCCTTCCCGCCATGTTCGTACTCGATACCATCACCCATCGACTGAAGGCCGGCTGCGCGACCATGGCGTACCCGGACGGGCCGGCGCCGGCGTTGCCGGACCGGCACGGCGGGGCGCTGCGCGTCGACGGCGCGAAGTGCGCGGACGGGTGCACGGCGTGCCTGCCGGTGTGTCCGACGCAGGCGATCACGCGCGAGGCCGGCAAGCCGGTGGCACTCGATCTCGGGCGCTGCCTGTTCTGTGCGGAGTGCGTGGCGGCGTGCCCGAACGGGGCGATCGTCCAGACGCGCGACCATCGGTTGGCGGTGCGGCGACGCGAGGATCTCGTCCTCGGCGCGCCAGGGCAGGAGGAACTGCGCTTGGCCGCGGCGCTCGACGCCAAGCTGCGCAAGCTCCTCGGCCGTTCGCTGCGGCTGCGGCAGGTGAGCGCCGGCGGCTGCAACGCCTGTGAGGCCGACATCAACGTGCTCGGCACGATCGGCTGGGATCTGTCGCGGTTCGGCATCCAGTACGTGGCCTCGCCGCGGCACGCCGATGGGCTCATCATCACCGGTCCGGTGTCGAAGGGCATGGAGCTCGCGCTCAAGAAGACGTGGGACGCGGTGCCCGGGCCGAAGATAGCGATCGCCGTGGGAGCGTGCGCGATCTCCGGAGGTCCTTTCGTGGGGCACCCTGAGACGTGCCAAGGGGCGGAGTCGGTGGTCCCGATCGATCTGTTCATTCCGGGCTGCCCGCCGCACCCGCTGACCATTCTCGACGGTCTGCTGCGCATCATCGGCCGGCTCGAAGGCAAGGCCGCCGGGGAAGCGCCGGCGGGTGCGTCCGGGGCCGGACGTTTAGCGGGAGAGTGATCCTACCGGCGAGCGATCCGGCTCGGAGAACGCCGACGCCACACCGCGAGGCAGAGCCCGGCGACCCCGAACAGCGAAGCGTAGGCTGTTGGCTCTGGAACCTGAACATCGAGCGGATAGTAGTGGATCTCGCTCGTGCCGACCTGCGAGAAGCCTGCCGCGATGATCTGGCCGCTGAAATTTTGCGAGGAGTCGGCGCGGGTGACCAGAGCGTTGGGAGCAAGCACACTTCCGTAGAGCAGCTGGGCACCGAGCGAGACCGAAGTGGCCTCTGCGAAATTGAAGAGAACGTAAGGCGAGGCACCTTCTCCCTTATCCTGGAGATTCCAATTGCCGAAGTTCACCGTGCTGCCCGAGACGTCGAAAATGACACTGCTCGTGGAGCTGAGTGTTCCATTGATCGATACTTGCGAGATGCTGGCGAACTGAGAGGCGGTGAGATCGATCAGGGTGTAACCCGCGCCGAGGTTGATCGACAGCGCCGTACCGTTCCAGGTGTATGCGTCGCTTCGCGTTTGGCGGCTATCGGCCAGTGAAGCGACCAGGTTCGACGAGCTCCGGAGCGAGGAGAACTGCGCTCCAAAATCGATCCCCGAGTTGCGGGTGATGTACGTGGCTGCTTGGGCCACATTGGCTGAGATGCTTGGCTGGGAATGGAACGCGCTGCCTTCCTTCGTGATCTTGAAACGTATTGGCGAATCCGGCTCCGTGGTCCAGTGGTTGAGGGTGTCGCGCGTGTAGGTGTTCTCATCCCATAGGTGGGTGCCCGCGGTCTGCCCCAGAGTCATCCAGCCGTTGTTCTGAAGTTTGGCCGTGCCGGTGCTCGTTGTATCGAAGCCGCCTCCTACGACGAGCGTGGTGAAAAAGGGGTCAGTGGCGGCGACCTTGAAGTTGCCGGCCTTTTCGTGGCCGAACTCGACATTTCCCGAGGTCAGTCTGAGGTCTCCGCCGATGGCGGTCGCGCCGTGCACATGGCCCCCAAACGCCATGTCGCCTTGCACGAAGACGGTGAAATCGCTGACAAGGATATCGTTGATGGGGTTGAACGCGGCTGTGGCGTCCGCAGCGATCCCCAAGCTCCCAAGCACGGCAGCGGCCCACGCGATGACGCGTGTCCGAAACAATGAAGGCACAAGCTGCTGTGGGGTCATGGCGAGGGAAAGATCAGGGAATCTGTAAATAGGCTGTTTTCCCCATGGCAAGGGGTTTTGCACCTCTTACCGGCGAGCGGGTGTTCAGCTCGGCGGGACACGGCAATGAACGCCTTCTGAGGGAGGCGATCGCGGCGGCGGCGTCATGGGCCACCATGTGGGCTCTCGCTCGGGGCAGATCGGCGCCCGACGATTCACTGGTGCGTTCGCCTACGAATTGTCCAAATCGGCGGCGAGGGCATGGTTCGGGTCGCGGCGGAGGACTTCGGCGAGGAGGGTGGCGGCGCGTTTCGTTTCGCCGAGGCCGAGACGGGCCTGGGCTTCGAGGAACTTCGCGGTCGTGAGCTGGCGGGCCTGCAGGTCGTCGGCGAAGAGGAGCATCGTCGGCAGCGAGGTGGCGAAATAGTCGATCTTTGCCTCCGCCTTCGCGAGCGCCTGCGCGTAAGCGAGCAGGTCGCGCAGGAGGCGGTCGGCCGGCGCCTTCTTGCCGAGCCGGCGGAGCGCGAGGGCGGAGTAGTACGTCATCTCCGAGAAGGCGCGCACGCTCATGTTCTGGAAGTCGCCCTTGAACGTGGCGGCGGCGGTCCAGTGCGCGCGGGCGGCGGTCTTGTCGCCCGCGGCGGCGCAGGCGTCGCCGAGCCAGAGGTGGATATCACTCTGATTGGCGAGCAGGTGTTTGGCCTCTCCGAGGTTCTCGGGCGCGGCGAGCGCCTGCTCGAAATGCGCGCGGGCGGCGGCGGGATCGGTGGCGAGTGCGGCGCGGCCGAGGAGGAGGTGCGTGCGAACGTGCTGACCGAGCGACTGGCCTTCGCCGCCTTCCCACGGCTGGAACTTGCGCGACTCCAGCAACGCCAACGCGGCGGCGGGACGGCCGGTCTGGTTGAGGAGCGTGCAGAGCTCGACGCAGAGATCGTCGCGGGTGCGGACGAGGTCGGCGTGGCGCTCCAGTTCGCGCAGACGATTGGCAGGCTTGTCGCCGAGGCGTTTCCAGAGTTGGTCGCGCTCGTAGAGCAGGCGGGCGTCGGCGGGGTTGGCGCGGAAGGCGGCCTCGTAGGCGCGGCGGGCCTTGGTGGGCTGGCCAAGGATGTTGAAATATCCGATACCGAGGTTGCGCCAGGCTACGGCGTTGGCCGGATCGAGGCGCACGGCGCGCTCCCAGAGTTTGATCGCCTCGGCGTGGCGGCGGCGGTCGTAGAAGAGATTGCCGAGGTAGAACGGCGCACGGGCGTCGCGTGGCGCGGTGGCGCTGGCGAACTGGAGGATCGCGATCTCCTCGAGGCGCGCGGGGAAACAGTAGTCGGGCGACGCCTTCGCGGCGGCGGCGAGGTGGGTCGAGACGGATTTCGCGTCGCCGAGCTGGTGCGCGAGCCAGGCGCGGTAGTAGCTCACGAGCGGCGCGGTACCGTCGGTCGCGGCGGTGTCGGCATCGGCGACGATGCCGAGCGCCTCGGCGAAGAGTCCGGCGCGAGCCAGGTCGAGTGCGAGGTCGAGGCGGAACTGGTTGTCGGTGGGCAGGGACTGGCCGGCGAGCTGGCGCGCCCAGACGTCGAGCGGGTCGAGGCGGAGCGTGTCCTGCAGGAGCGTGTCGGCCTCGGCGGTGCGGCCGAGGCGGCGGAGGACAACGGTCGCCAGTCCGCGGGCACGGAGGTTGTCGGTGTCGAGGCGGCGGCAACGTTCGAGGTGGGCGAGCGCGGCGGACCAATCGGCGCGGGTGCAGGCGATCTCGGCGAGCGCGAGGTGGCCGGCGGATTGCCAGGCCTGGTTCCAGGTGGCCTTGGCGTACGCGTCGGTGGCGGCTTCGAGGAGCGCGGCGCGGTCGGCGGAAGCGGCGGCGAGCGCCTGTTGTTGGAGACAGCGGCCGAGTTGGTAGAGCGCCTCGCCGTCGGCGGGGTTCGGGTTGCGGAAAGTCTGGCGCGCGATGCTGGCGCGGAGGTGCTGCTCGGCGTTGGCGAACTCGCCGCGGCGCAGGTGCCAGCGGCCGAGCGCGAGGTGGCAACGGGAGTCGCCCGGATCGCGGCGGAGTGCCTCGCGCCAGTAGAGCTCGGGCTTGCGCGTGGCGTGGCGGTATTGCTCGAGGTGGAGACCGGTGAGGTAGAGTTCGTCGGAGGTCGGGACATCGGCCGGCGCGGGTGGCTCGGTGGCCGCCTCCTTCGCCAAGGTTTCGGAGGCCGGAGACCTCGCGGTGATCGGCGTGTAGCTGGCGAGGGACCGGCCGTCGGTGGCGAAGACTTCGAGCGTGAGCGTGGTCGGCTTGGTGCCACGCGGGAGCGGGACGGTCTCGACGAGCGGCTCGGCGGGTGAGAGGTCGCGGGTGAAGGCGGCGAGTTCGGCGGTGCCGCGCCGCAGGACGACGCGCGCGCCCGGCTGCGGCGCGGTGACGGCGACGCCGAGCTGCGCGGAGTTGCTGGAGGCGCGCAGGCTCAGCGCGGCCTCGGTGTTGGCCTCCTGTGCCGGGCCGATGCGGCGGATCGGGTACCAGAACTGACTCCAGGTCTTGGTTTCGCCGGGCTGGAGGAAGGAGAAGTCGGGTTGGTTGTCGGTGTAGACGCCGGCCATGAGCTCGATGTAGGGGCGGTGCTCGCCGCGTTCGTTGGCGTCGGTCAAGTTGCGGTCCCAGGCGTAGCCGAACTCGTGGTTACCCCAGGTCCACTGCTTCTTGCCGGGGGCGATGTGGCGGTCGGCCACGTGGACGATGCCGGCCTGCTCGCGGTGGTCGTAGCCGCCGAAGAAGTCGGCCCGCGTGCCCATGCACATGTACGAGGTCGGAACGGGGATGTTGGCGTACCAGGAGAGGTCGTTGGGCGGGTAGTCGCCGGTCGGCACGTACTGGCGCGGCGTCTCGGCGGCCGGCACGCCGGTGCGGGCGCGGGTGGCGTAGTCGACGCCGTAGTAATGGCCCGAACACAGCGGGAAGGTGCTCATGGCCCGCTTGGCGTGGTCGGCCACGTAGGTGGCGTCCGGCGGGAAGAAGGACTGGTAGCGCTCGTGGACCTCGGTGGCGACGTTGGCCCACCAGAGGAAGGTCTGGGTGTCCGTGGTTCGGTTGTGGACGCGGGCGCGCAGCTCGAGCACGGCGCGGCCCGGCGCGAGGCGGACGCCGTGCATGCCCTTCATGCGGTTCAGCGGCTCGTGTTCGCCGAGCCAGACGGTGATCGCGCCGCCGGCCTCCTCCTCGATGGCGACCTCGGTCGGCATGAAGGTGGAGGGACGGTGATGTTGCGGCCAGTTGAACTCGATGCCGCCGCTGATCCACGGGCCGGCGAGGGCGACGAGGGCAGGCTTGATGACGGGATTGTGGTAGATGGTGTCGTAGCCGTTGGTCTTGTCGACCAGACGGTGGATACGGCCGCCCAGGGCGGGCAGGAGCATCACGAGCAGGTATTCGTTCTCCAGATAGATGGCGTCCCACGGCTGCGGGGTCGGGTGCTCCGCGATGCGGTCGATGAAGGGCAGAGGGTAGACGCGGCCGCTCGAGCCCTGGTAGACGCGGGTCTCGAGGAACATCGGGTTCTTGTCGGCGGGCTGCGGACGGTAGGTCGGCAGGACGACGGTTTCGCGGCGGACGGAGACGGAGGGCATGGAGGAAAGGCGGAGGACGGACGACGGAAGACGGACGACAGAAGGGAACGAAGAGAACGAAGGGCGGAGTGCGGCTGGCGTTTGCGGTAGGGAAGTTCGCCAGAACTTCGAGTGACGAACGAAAGCCTTGGCGGCTTTCGCTACGAAGAAGGTGAGACGGATGTTGTTTCGAGAAGGGTCGCGAGTGCGGCGGGATCGAGGGCGACGGCGGGTTGGAAGCGGTCGGAGGCGCTGTAGGAGCGGAGGCTGGCGAGGAGTTGGCGCGCCTCGGGGTGCTGATCCGCCAGGGCGGGCAGGTCGATGCCGCAGACGAGCAGGCGTCCGGGGCCGACTCGAACCTCGAAGATCAGTCCGAGGTGGTGGCAGCGGTCGAAGTTGTCGATCGTGCGGACGATCGGGTTCAACTCGGGAGGGAGCGAGTCGAGCACGAGCGGCTGCGAGGCCTGTGCGAGGTGGAACCACTGCCAGTCGGAGTGTTCCGCGGTGGGGAATCCGGCGAGCGCCGGGTGCGTGTGCTCGATGAGCAGACCGAGCGTGCCGGGCTTGTTGTGGAACATCGTCCAGCACCAGAAATCGGACATGAACGCGCCGCCGGGCGAGCGCGTGAACGGGTGCGTGGCGTCGGGGAGGAGGAGGACGGTATCGCCGCGGGCGAGGGCGGCCTGAGCGGCGGAGTCGAAGGCGCGGGCGAGAACAGGTGAATGCTGGGGGTTGAGGGGCGACGGGGCAGGGGGCGCCGGGTAGAGCCAAAGCGGATAGGTCGTAGCGATGGACTCGGCGCCAGCGGTTAAGGTGAGGCGCAGCTCGACGGATTGCGCGGCGGCGGTGGTGGGCAGAGAGAACTGCAGCTGCAGCAGTGGGCACAGGCCACCGGCGACGGACGCCGGGGTTGTGAGATCGCCGCCGATCAGCGCTGTCTTCGTGTCGGCGGAAAACACGGACCAGTGCAGGCGACCGACGGGCAGGTCGGAAGGACCGTAGTGGGCGAGGTCGAGGTCGGCGGTGAAGGTCTCGCCGGCGGTCCACGTGTGACGATCGAAGCGCGCGAGCAGGACGTGCGGCGCGCAGAACCCGCGGAACTCCGCGGGCGTGAGCGCGCCCTTCGGCTCGAGCAGTGCGTTGTAGAGGCCGACGAGCGCGGTGCCCTGGCCGGGGAAATCCTGGAGGCCGAGGAGTTGGAAACCGGCGAAGCCGGGCGTGCGCAGCGCCGCCTCGATCTCCTCACGGTAGAGGCGGCCGGCGAGTTTCGCCGAGGCGAGGTGCGCCGCGGGGGCTCCGGCGAGCAGGCCGGCGGCGGCGCATTTCTCGCGGTAGTGCTCGAGGTTGCGGGCGGCAAAGACGCCGGTGTAGCGCGGAATCTCGTCGAAGTCTGGTGCGACGGAGAACTGGCCGATCTCGTGGCTTACCACCGGAATGGAGAGTCCGGCGATGGCGTTGCGGTAGTCGTGGCGCGTGCCGCCGGGGCCGATCTGCAGATGGCCGTCGGCGCGATCCGGCGTGGCGTGGCAGCCGCGGACGTTGGCGAAGCGACCGGGGCGCTGCGGCTCGGGCACGCGCGCGGTGATCCAGAGGTCGTCGGCGGGCGACTGCGAGGGGTCGGTGAGGAAGTTGTTGGCGCCCTCGGCGTAGAGGCGGCTCGGATCGCGTGCCCGGAGAGCGGCGACGAGGGCGGTCATCGGGGCGCGTTCGCCGCGGTGTTCGTTGCCGAGGGTGAGGACGACGAAGGAGGGATGGTGTCCGTAGGCGCGCAGCAGCGCCTCGCCCTCCGGGAGGAGCGCGGCGCGGATGGAGTCGTTCCATTCCCCCCAAAACGGCAGCTCGGTCTGCACGTAGAGCCCGAGTTCGTCCGCGGCGGTGAAGGCGGCGTCGGGTGGCGTCCAGCTGTGGAACCGCACGTGGTTGAGGCCGTGGTCGAGCAGGACGCGGTAGTAGGCGCGCCAGCCGGCGACATCCAGGGGCGGGTGGCCGGTGAGCGGGAAGACGCAGCAGTTGACCTCGCCGCGGAGGAACGTGGTACGTCCGTTGATCGCGAACTGCGTGCCGCGCGCGCGAAACTCGCGCAGGCCGGTGGTGAGCGTGCGCTCGTCGCCGCCGTCGGGCGTGTCGATGCGGACGGCGACGCGGTAGAGCGCCGGCGAGAACTCGTCCCACAAGCGGGCGTCGGCGCCGAGCGGCAGCGTGACGGTGAACTCGGCGCCCGCGAGCGCGGCGGCGTCGAGCCGCACGGAGAGCGGGGGTGGGCGGTGCGGCTCGCCGGGGTGGTTGCTGCTCTCGGCGATGATGGTTGCGGTGCCGACCGCGGCTGTCGACCCGGTAGTGGAAAAACGGAGTCGAAGCCGCAGGGCGCGGGCGGCGACGTCGGGCGCGACGGCGACGTGTTCGAGACGGACGAGGGGCAGGGCGCGCAACTCCAGGCGGCCGAGCAGGCCGTTCCAGTTGCCCTGGGTGTGTTCGGAGACCTGGTGGTTGTCTCCCGGAGCGGGCTGGAAGGAGTTGTCGATGCAGATGGTCAGCCGGTGCTCGCCGGGGGCCAGCGGGCCGAGGTCGTGCTCGTGAGGCACGGTGAGCAACGGGATGGATCCGATTCGGCGCCCGTCGACCCAGACGGTGCTGTGCTTTGTCCGCTCGAGGTGCAGCCGGAGGCGCCGGCCGCGCCACTCCGCCGGGATGGTGAACGAACGCTCGTACCAAGCGGGTCCGACGAAGCGGCGGCGGGGGGTGAGGCCGGCGGTCCGGCGCTCGGAGTTCAGGGGACCTAGGCCGGCGGTCTCCGTGGTGCCCGGAAGGTCGATCGCGTGGGCGGTGTCGCGCGCGAGCGGGCCGAGTTGGGCGTCGCCGTCCCCGCCGGTGGGCGGGGTGAAGGTCACGTGCCAGCGGCCGGCGAGGGTCGTGGTGTCGGGCGGAACGGGACAGGGTGGCATGGCGTGCGCAGGGAGGAGATCCGGAGCAGGGCGGCAGTGTGGGGTGTTGCGGGCGGGGGGCGAAGGGGCGGGGACCCGGACGGTTGGAACCCGCGCCGGACAATCGTGGAATCGCGGTCATCCGGGAGTCGGCCGGCGCCGGTGCGATGAGCGTTTTGTGCCAGATTCGGAGCGGTGCGGCGGCTTTACAGCACGGGCTTTCGCGGCTTCTCGGAAGCCGCGCGGAAACACCGACGTTTCGGCGCTGCAACCCCTCACCCCCCCGGCATATCCATGAAAGAACACTCTGTACGCATGGCAGTGTTGTGCTCGGGTCTCGCGACCGTATTGGCCGCGCCGACCTCCGCACAGAACGAAAACAACCCATCGGCGCCGAAGAGCGACTCCGATGTCGTGGTGCTTCCCCAGTTCGAGGTGAACGAGCAGAAGGAGAACCCGTACCGCTCGCAGATGGCGCTGTCGGCCTCGCGGGTGGCCACCAACATCCAGGACATCCCGCAGACGATCTCCGTCGTCACCAGCGAACTGCTCCGTGACACGATGGGCATGCGCATGCTCGACGCGGCGAAGTACGTGACCCCGATCTCGGAGTCGACGCTCCCGTATGGAGCAGATCGGTACACGATCCGTGGTTTCTCGGTGTCGCATGAGTTCATCGACGGCATGGAGATCTCCGGCGCGGACGGGTACAGCATGTCGCTCGCGCCCTACAACATCGAGCGCATCGAGATCCTGAAGGGACCGAACGCCATCCTCGTGCCCGGCGGCAGCCCCGGCGGCCAGATGAACCCGATCACGAAGGCGCCGTTCGGCCGCGACGCGCAGAGCGTGACGCTCGAGCTCGGCCAGTACAACGGCAACGCGGTGAGCTTCGACGTGAACAAGGTGCTCACGCCGAAGCTGTATGCCCGGTTGGTCGCCGCCTACTGGCGCAACGAGAACATGTATTTCAAGAACCAGTTCCGCCGCGGCTACCAGATCGCCCCGTCGATCTCGTATCAGATCAACGAAGACCACAAGCTGACGGTGAAGGCCGAGCTCGTGGACAACCACGAGATGAACCTCGGGGGCGTGCCGCTCGACCCCGCGGCCGGCACCAACACCAAGGCGGACATCGCCCGCGGACTTCCCCGCGATTGGACGTTCGGCAGCGACAACGACGACCGGCTCCGCCAGACGCAGCGCCTGAGCGCGGAGCTGCTCTCGACCCTGGGCGACCACGTCTCCTCGCGTCTGATGGTCGCGGTCAACCACGTGAAGCGCCTCGACATCGGCGGCACCGGAGCCTCGATCACCGGTGGCGGCGGCGGCAGCGTGAATCCCTTCACCGGCGCCTATGAACCCGGCGTGAGCTGGAACACGGCGGCCTACAACGCCGACACGACCGGCACCGTGGTGCTCACGTCCACCCCCGCACCGGTGACCGATCCCGCGACCTGGGTCTACGGCCGGAACACGGGCGTCGAGGACATCAACTACTGGGAGGCCCACGTGAAGAACGACTACGCGCTCTCCTTCGCGTGGTCGGGCGTGACCTCGAAGACGATCGCCGGCTTCTCCGCCAACCAGTCCAATCTCCACCGCAAGTCCTTCGCCACGGAGCCGCGGCCAAGCCTGCCCGCCAACAACCTCGGCAGCATCACCTATCCCGACTGGGTGCGTAGGCCGATCCTCTCCAACACCAGCAACGTCGCCGGCGCGGTTCCCGCCCAGGGCTCGAACAAGGAGGCGCGCCAGAACGACCTCCAGATCTTCGTGCTCGAAACGCTCGGTTTCTGGTCGGACCGCATCCAGCTCAGCGGCGGCGTCTCGCGTTTCTTTGGCGAGCTCACCCGCACCGACACCTCGCGCTCGGCCGAGAACAACCTCCTGGACACCGTCCCGACCTACAACCTCACCAGCAATGCCGTGTCGGTGGGCGTGGTGGTGAAGCCGATCGAGTCGGTGTCGCTCTTCGCCAACCGCAACACCACCGGCGGCTCGATGCCGGGCTCGTTGGGCGCCGGGACCTACGCGAAGTCGCTGCGCCTGGCGCAGGGCAGCCAGAAGGAGATCGGCGTGAAGACCTCGCAGCTCAACGGCCGGCTCACGGCCTCGCTGGCCTACTTCGACATCGCGCAGAGCAACTATGCGGTGACGAACAGCCTCTACTACGAACTCGTCGCGCAGGGGAAGACCGCGGAGGCCGCCGCGCTCCCGCCGCTCTACCTCAACATCAAGTCGAAGGGCTGGGAGTTCGAGACGAGCTACGCCGTGAACGAGAATCTCACGATCCTCGGCAACTTCACGAACTACCGCGTCCGCCAGCCCGGCACCGACGCGCGCGTGCGCGGTGTCTCCGACCGCACCTGGGCCGTCTACGCCGACTACAACTTCACCACGGGGCCGCTCAAGGGCTTCGGCGTGAACGTGGGCGTCGACTTCCGCGACGAGGCGGCGGGCGACAACGTGACCGGCTACACGACCAACCGCTACCTGCCCGACGGCACGATCGTGGGCAAGCAGCCGACGTTCATGCTGCCGGAGCGCACGCTCGTGAACCTGGGCGTATCCTACAAGACGAAGGACTGGACCGCCCGGCTGCAGATCTCGAACCTGCTCGACGAGGAGTATCTGCAATCGTCGACCAGCCGGTCGAACGTGATCGTCGGCGAGCCGGTCAGCGTGAAGGGCTCGTTCACCTACAACTTCTGAACGGCCTTTCACGGGACCGTTCAGTCCACCCGGGCCGGCGCGAGGGAGCGCCGGCCCGTCTTTTTTCCCCGGCCGGGACGATCGGACTGGCCGAGCGGCGGCCGGTTGGCGCGGGGGCGAAACGGGTTAGCGTGGCTGCGACTACCCGCAAACCCTGCATGATGCTGCGTCACCATGCCTTCGGCCGCGTGTGCTGGAGGACACCGATTCCGTGCCACACCCGCACGAACTGGGAGTTCTATGCGGTGCTCGAGGGGCAGTGCGCCCTGCGCCTCTCCGAGGACTCGGCCTGGACGCCGCACACGCGCGCCCTTTGGCTGTTCGCGCCGGAGTGTTCGCACGGCTGGTCGAACATCGACGGCGCCCCCTTCGTACGGGCGGCGCTGCATTTCAGCAGCGTGCCGGATCCGTTGGGCGAACTCGCCCGGTCCCGCGGGGGCCTGCTCTGTCGCCCCCTTGCCGACGCCGACGCCGCGCGGGTGCGCGCCATCGCGGAGTCGCTCGGCCCGCATTTCCATACGCCCACGCGGATCAGCCCGATCCATTATCAGCGCGGGCTGATGGAACTGGCGCTGTTGCTGGTCGAGGGCATGGAGATGACGGATGTGCCGCCGGCGCTCTCGGATCTCTCGGAGATGCGGGTGGAGCGGGCGCTCGCCTGGTACGCCGAGCGCCTCGCCGATCGTCCGACCGTGAAGGCGGTGGCCGACGCGATCCATGTGAGCCCGAGCCACCTGCGGCGGTTGTTCGCCTTCACGCGCGACACCAGCCCGAAGGCCGCGTTCCAGCGCGTGCGGTTGGAGCGTGCGATGCAGTTGATGGGCGCCTCCACGCTCACGCTCGAGGAGGTCGCGGAACGCTGCGGGTACACCGGGGCCAGCCATCTGTGTCGGGAGCACAAATCCGTCTTCCACTTCACCCCGACCACCTGGCGCAAACGGCTCGTGGACCGATTTGTCGATCCGCTGGAGCCCGGGGAGGTGCGGAGGCAGGACTGCAACGTCCGTCCCCGGGAAGTCACGCCGGCCCGCTGACCCGGCTCGCCGCCTGCGGCCCGATCCGCATCCAGACGGCTCCGCCGTCGTCGCTCGGACGGTTTGAGCCGGAACGCGCTTTGCAGCGCTTTGCCGGCGGCTAGTTTCGCCCAATGGAACCTGCCGACCTGACCCAAGGCGACTTCACGCTCCCCGGCGAAGCCGGTTACGAACAGCTCACGCTCCGCCTCGCCAAGAAGTGGGGCGCCGACACCATCCGCGACTCCGACGGCACCCAGCTCTCGCCCGAGATCGTGCAGTCGGGCTACGCGATCTATTCGACCGTCTGTCTCGTGCGCTCGATCCAGCCGTGGGCCCGCGAACACCACGACCAGTTGCAGCAGAACTTCCTGATGAGCTTCCCGGTCGTCGCCGAGAAGGCGACCACCACGATCACGCTGCTGGCCGGCTACTACGCCGAGCAGTTCACCGTGAACTGGCAGGACAGCCCGAAGCAGTGGTGGCAGGTCTTCGACCGCACGACCGGCAAGGAGGTCGCGAAGGCGCGGTGGGCGGTGAACCCGAAGAAGGGCACCGTCACGATCCACGGCACTGTTCCAGGCCACAAATACACCGTGAACTTCCTCGCCCTGCGCCTGTGGGAGGAGATCTCGATGTACAACCACCTCACGAACAACTGGGGCGACCGCGAGCACCTCGCCGCCGTCGACCCGATGCAGCCGGCGGTGCAGAAGCAGCTGCTCGCGTTCCTCGAGCGTTGGCTGGTCGAGCACAAGGACACGAAGGTTGTGCGCTTCACCTCGATGTTCTACAACTTCTCCTGGTTCTGGGGCGCCGACCACGCGCGGCTGCGCGATGTGTATTCCGACTGGGGCGACTACGAGATGACCGTCAGCCCCCGCGCGCTGAAGCTCTTCGAGAAGAAGTTCGGCTACCGGCTCACCTCGGAGGACTTCGTCAACGGCGGCCTCTACAACTCCACGCACAACGCGCCCTCGCGCCGCTACTGCGACTACATGGAGTTCATCCACGAGTTCGTGATCGAGTTCGGCCGCCGGTGCATCGACCTCGTCCATAAGTATCAGAAGCTTGCGTACGTGTTCTACGACGACCACTGGGTCGGGGTGGAACCGAACAGCCCGCGTTTCGCCGAGTTCGGCTTCGACGGCCTGATCAAGTGCGTCTTCAACGCCTTCGAGGTGCGCCTCTGCGCGCATTCGACCGGGGTGAAGACCCACGAGCTCCGCCTCCATCCGTACCTCTTCCCGACCGGTCTCAAGGGCGAGCCCACCTTCAAGGAGGGCGGCAACCCCACGCTCGACGCGAAGAACTTCTGGATCGACGCCCGTCGCGGGCTCGTGCGCGCGCCGATCGATCGCATCGGCCTCGGCGGCTACCTCTCGCTCGTTGAGCCGTTCCCGGATTTCCAGGACTACATCGAGGGGCTCCTCAAGGAATTCCGCCTCCTGAAGTCCTTCCACGCGAGCGGCCAGCCGTGGGTGGCGCCCTTCAAGGTCGCCGTGCTCACCGCGTGGGGCAACCTGCGCGCCTGGACCTGCTCCGGCCACTTCACCCCGGGCGTGGAGCTCTACGCCGTGCTCGAGTCCCTTGCCGGTCTCGCGCTCGACGTGCAGTTCATCAGCTTCGACGACCTTGTCGCCGAGGGTGTGCCCCCCGGCGTGAAGGTGATCATCAATGCCGGCCGCGCGGGCACCGCGTGGTCGGGCGGCCACTTCTGGAGCAACCCGGAGGTCGAGGCCATCCTCACGCAGTTCGTGCAGAAGGGCGGCGGCGTCGTCGGCGTGGGCGAGCCCAGCGCGCTCGCGCAGCCCGGCCAGCTCTTCAAGCTCGCGCAGGTGTTCGGCCTCGACCGCGACAGCGGCGAGCGCCTCGCCAACGGCAAGTTCAAGTTCGCCAAGCCCGAGGGCGCGTTCGCCCCGCACTTCATCACCGCCGACCTGCCGGCCGGCGTCGCGCCGGACTTCGCCAAGGATGTCGACGGCATCTATGTCCACGGTCCGGACACACAGGTCCTCGCGGAGCGCGACAACTCGCCGCGCCTGGCCGTGCACGGCTTCGGCAAGGGCCGCGCGGTCTATCTCAGCGGGTTCAAGTTCACGCCGGAGAACACCCGCCTGCTGCACCGCGCGCTCTACTGGGCCGCGGCGAAGGAGGCCAAGTGGTCCGTGTGGAGCTCGGCGAACATTCGCACCGAGGCGACGTACTTCCCGAAGGCGAGGAAGCTCGTGGTGATCAACAACGCCGGCACCGACGAGACGACCACCGTCACCCTCGGCGATGGCGCCACGACCCAGGCCGTCAAACTGCCCGCACACGGCATCGCCATCCTCGACGCCTGAGGGCGGCAGGTCGGTTTGTAGCCAAGAATCGATAACAGGCCGGCCGCTGCGAAGCGTGCCGGTCTTTTTTTCGGGCGCACCGCGCGGCCCACGGGGTGGGGAGCACGGTGGCGCTTAAGGAATTTGTGCGCTTCGGACGGTCCGCGGCCCGCGGTTTTGCGGACGCGCCGGGAGTGTGGATCTTCGTGACCTGCTGCGCCGGCGACCCGCCGCGTGTGTTGCCCAACCATTCTGCCATGACCATCCCAGAAAACCCGCTCGCTCGCATCGCGGCATCGCTGTCGCCCGAGGAACTTCGCCAGCAGTATCTCGTCACCGGCCTCTTCCAACCCGGGGAGCTCAAGCTCCGCTGGTGGGAGACGGATCGCACGATCGTGGGCGGCATCGTGCCGACGGCCGCGCCGCTGGCGTTGCCCAATCCCGCCGAGCTGCGGGCGGCCTTCTTCCTCGAGCGGCGCGAGGCGGGCGTGATCAATCTCGGCGGCGCGGGCGTGGTGCGCGTCGACGGCACCGACTACAGCTTGGCCAAGTGCGACGCGCTCTACCTGGGCCGCGGCGCGAAGGCGGTGGAGTTCCGCTCGGCGAACGCCGCCGAGCCGGCGAAGTTCTATTTCCTCTCGTACTCGGCCCATGCGGCCCATCCGACCAAGCACGTGCCCTTCGCCGCGATGCAGCCGAACAAGCTCGGCTCGCGCGAGAACGCCAATGAGCGCACGATCTACAAGGCCATCCACGCCGGCGCGGTCGACACCTGCCAGGTCGTCATGGGCTTCACGCGCCTGGAGACCGGCAGCGTGTGGAACACGATGCCGCCGCACACCCACTCGCGCCGCTCGGAGGTGTATCTGTATTTTGATCTGCCGGCCGACCAGGCGGTCTTCCATTTCATGGGCAGCCCGCAGGCGACGCGCCACCTGGTGATGCGCAACTTCGATGTCGTGCTTTCGCCGCCGTGGTCGATCCACTGCGGTGTCGGCACCGCCGCGTACACCTTCGTCTGGGGCATGGGCGGCGAGAACCGCGACTACGCCGACATGGATCCCGCGCCGCTG
>JAEZSJ010000041.1 GCA_023443985.1 Verrucomicrobiota bacterium
CATTGGGGGAGCTACGGCATCCCGGCACACGCGACCGCTTTGCCGGAAAACATGGCCGCAAACGCCACCCTCGCCGACGGCTCCATCCAGGGCGGCAACGGCAATGCCCGCAGCGGCTATGGTGGGCCCTGCCCGCCGCCCGGCCGGCCACATCGCTACGTCTTCACGCTCTACGCGCTCGACAGTGACCCGGCGCTCGGCCCGGGTCTCGCCAAGCCCGACCTGCAGCGCGCCATCCACGGCCGGATCCTCGCCGAAGCACAGCTCATCGGACTGTACCAGCGGCGGCCGTAGGACTGCCGGCCTGGAACGGCCGCCCGGGTCGCGCGGCCCGCGGCGGGAGCCGTACCAGCCCCGGCGCGCCGCGGACACCGCCGGCGGCCCGGAGGCAAAAACCCGTTGCCCTGCCCCGCCCCCTTTCTAGCGTCGCCGGATGGCAGACAGCACCCCCTTGTCCTCCTGTTCCTGCGACAACCGGCCCACCCCGCTGGCCCCGACCGACACCTTCCCGCGCCGCCACCTCGGCGCCGATTCGGACGACATCGCCGCACTGCTCGCGCCGCTCGGCCAGCCGTCGCTTGCCGCGCTCGTCGATGCCGCCGTGCCCGCGGCGATCCGCCTTCCTCGCCCGCTCGACCTCCCCGCTGCCGCCAGCGAAAGCGAGATGCTCGCCGAACTCCGCGGCATCGCGGCCAAGAACCAGGTCTTCCGCTCCTTCATCGGCTGCGGCTACTACGATTGCCTCACGCCGCCGGTCATCCAGCGCAACATCCTCGAGAACCCCGGCTGGTACACCGCCTACACTCCGTACCAGGCGGAGATCTCGCAGGGCCGCCTCGAGGCGTTGCTCAACTTCCAGACGATGGTCTGCGACCTCACCGCCCTGGAGATCGCCAACGCCTCCATGCTCGACGAGGGCACCGCCGCCGCCGAAGCGATGCACATGGCGTACTCGGCCAAAGGCTCCCCGGAGCGCCACACGCTCTTCGTCGCCGCCGACTGCCATCCGCAGACGATCGCCGTCGTCGCCACGCGGGCGAAGGCGCTCGGCCTCGTGGTCGAGGTGGGCGACACCGCCACGTTCACGCCCGGCACGCGGCACTTCGCCGCCCTCATCCAATATCCCGGTACGGAGGGCGACATCCGCGACCACGCCCCGCTTGTGGAGCAGCTCCACGCCGCCGACGCGCTCGCGATCGTCGCCACTGATCTGCTCGCCCTCACCCTCCTGCGTCCGCCCGGCGAGTTCGGCGCCGACATTGCGGTGGGCAGCGCGCAGCGTTTCGGCGTGTCCCTCGGCTACGGCGGCCCGAGCGCCGGCTTCCTCGCCACCCGCGACGCGCTCAAGCGCCTCATGCCCGGCCGGCTCGTCGGCGTCTCGAAGGATGCGCGCGGCAAGCCCGCCCTCCGCCTCGCCCTCGGCACGCGCGAGCAGCACATCCGCCGCGAGAAGGCCACGAGCAACATCTGCACCGCGCAGGTCCTGCTCGCCGTGATGGCCTCCATGTACGCCGTCTACCACGGCCCCGCCGGTCTCAGGGAGATCGCCGGCCGCGTGCACCGCCTCACCCGCACCCTCGCCGCCGGCCTCGCGCAGCTCGGCTACAGGATCAACTCCGCCCCGGTCTTCGACACGCTCACCGTCGAGCTCGGCGGTGTGTCCGCGAAGCGGATCTACGATCTCGCCCACGCGAACCGCATCAACCTCCGCCCGCACAGCGAGCACTCCGTCGGCGTGTCGCTCGACGAGGCGACGACCGGGAGCGAGCTCGCGCTGCTGTTGCACCTTTTCGCCGAGGCCGCCGGCAGGCCCGCGCCGGCCCCGGAGTCGCTCGGCTTGGGCGGCGGCGAGCTGCCCAATGCGCTCCTGCGCACCTCGCGCTACCTCGCCCAGCCGGTGTTCAACCAGTACCACGTCGAACACGAGATGCTGCGCTACCTCCGCCGCCTCGAGGCGAAGGATCTCTCGCTCTGCCACTCTATGATCTCGCTGGGCTCCTGCACGATGAAGCTCAACGCGACCGCCGAGATGATCCCGATCACCTGGCCGGAGTTTGCGCGGATCCATCCGTTCGCGCCCGCCGAGCAGGCGGCCGGTTACCGCCGGATCTTCGCCGATCTGGAGCGTTGGCTGGCGGAGATCACCGGGTTCGCCGCGGTCTCTCTCCAGCCCAATGCCGGCTCCGCCGGCGAGTACACCGGCCTGCTCGTCATCCGCGCGTGGCACGAGGCGCGCGGCGAACGCGGCCGCAATATCTGCCTCATCCCCGTCTCCGCCCACGGCACCAACCCCGCCAGCGCCGTCATGGCCGGCCTCAAGGTCGTGCCCGTCGCCTGCGACGCCCAGGGCAACGTCGACCTCGCCGACCTCCGCGCCAAGGCCGCCCAGCACGCCGCGCAGCTCGCCGCCGTCATGGTCACGTATCCGTCTACCCATGGCGTATTCGAGGCCGGGATCCGCGAGCTCTGTGCGATCGTCCACCAGCACGGCGGCCAGGTCTACATGGACGGCGCCAACATGAACGCCCAGGTCGGGCTCACCTCCCCGGGCTTCATCGGCGCCGACGTCTGCCACCTCAACCTCCACAAGACCTTCGCCATCCCGCACGGCGGCGGCGGCCCGGGCGTCGGCCCGATCGCTGTCGCCAAACACCTGACACCCTTCCTGCCGACGCACCCGGTCGTGCCGCCGGGCTGCGGCTGCAAGGCGGCCACCGCCATCGGCCCGGTCGCCTCCGCGCCCTGGGGCAGCGCCAACGTCACGCTGATCTCCTGGGCCTACATCCGGCTCATGGGCGCCGCGGGCCTCACCGCCGCCACGCAGCTCGCCATCCTCAACGCCAACTACATCGCCAAGCGCCTCGAGGGGGCGTTCCCCATCGTCTACCGCGGCGCCGGCGGGCTGGTCGCCCACGAGTGCATCGTCGATTTCCGCGGGTGGAAACAACGCGCCGGCATCGAGGTCGAGGACATCGCCAAGCGCCTCATGGACTACGGCTACCACTCGCCCACCATGTCGTGGCCGGTCGCCGGCACGCTCATGGTCGAGCCGACCGAGAGCGAGTCGAAGGCCGAGCTCGACCGCTTCTGCGACGCCCTCCTCTCGATCCACCAGGAGATGCTCGCCGTCGAACGCGGCCAGGCCGACCGGACCAACAACGTCCTCAAGCACGCCCCGCACACCGCGCAGGTCGTCTGCGCCGACCAGTGGGACCGCCCCTACTCCCGCGAGCTCGCCGCCTTCCCGAGCGAGGCGACGCGCGCCGCCAAGTTCTGGCCCGCCGTCAGCCGCATCGACAACACCTACGGCGACCGCAACCTCGTCTGCACCTGCGCCGGGATGGAGACCTACGCCGCGCCGGCGGCGACCGACTGAGGCAACCGAGTCTCCGTTTTTTGCTTACTGACAGGGGTGGCCGCGGCGCGCGAGCCCCCGAAGGGCGTTCAGTCCCGTTTCACCTGCAGGCCCGGCACCCGCTCCGCGGCGCGCACGACGATCTCGACATCCTTCTCGCCGCGGAAACCCGAGAACGCCGCGGCGAACAGCCGCCCGTCGGGACCGCGCAGCGGCACGCCGCCCTCCCAGCCGATGAAGTCCGGCCGCATGATGCCGAACGGTCCGTCGTCGATCTGCTTCGAATACACCAGCTCCTCGAAGCGGCCGGTCGCGTGGCCGGTGGTGCGGACCTGGATCACCTTGCGGCTGGCGATGCCGAACACCCAGCGCCCCTTGCCGGGGTCGCGGCCGAAGATGCGCCCGACGAACTCGCCGCCGGGCGCGATGATGCACACCGCCGCGTTGCCGTTGCCCGACATCTCCCGGTCGACCGGGTCCTCGAGGTATTCGGGAACGAGTCGGGCGACCTCGTCGACAAGCCGCTGTGCGAGCACGGGATCAGAGGGATGGTTCATGGCGGCCCGAGTCGATCCCGCCCGCCCGGCCGGCGCGACCTCGAACCCGCGCCGATGCATTCGCAACGCGTCGCGGCGCCCGCCGGTTCAGCCAATCAAGCCGAACCAGTGCCGCCGGCCGCCCCGGGGGTCGACCGGGTGGCCGCCCACGCCACCGGACCGGAAGCGGATTCCCTCGGCCGAGCCGCCGGACTCGACGCCCCGGCTCTGGCGCACCAACCCCCGGTACTCCCAGTGGTCGGCATGCTGCAGCGCGCGGTCGACCCGGCCGACCAGGGCGTTTCCGCGGGACCGCTGGCGGTACGTCGTGCGCTCGCGCTGTTCCACGGATAGCCAGCGGCCGATCGCATCCGGAGCGTAGTCGCGCACCAGCTCGCGCTCCACGTGGAAGAACGCGGCGCCCCGACCCGCCGATCCTCCGCGGCGCCACTCGAGCCGCCGCACCCGCGCGCGCTGCTCGTCGATCCAGACCCGGAACTCGCAGTCCCCTTTTTTGTGTGACGGCGGCACCATGAAACCGCGGCACACGGCGCCGCCGAGCTCCATCGAGCCGATACGGCCCGGGCGCCCGGTTCTCCACGCGAGCGCCTGGGCGCCCTCCTGAAATCCGTCCCGGAGCTCCTGCCGAAGCTCGTCGCGCAACCGCGGCTCATCCTGGAGCAGCCGGTCCACCCCGTTTTCGCGCAGCTCCACGAATCGCACGACCGGCTCCCCTTCCCCGCCAGCCACCGCCAGCGCCAGCCCCCGGACCGACGAACACGGCTGCTCGAGCCGGTTCCATCGGCACTCGCGAAGATCGAAGCGCCCCGGCACATACCAGCGGTCGCCCAAGGCATACTGCCCGGCATAGCGCCAGAGCTCCCGGTCCAGCGCGTCCAACGCCGCGACCGGAGCCGTCCGGCCCGGCAGCTCCCCCGGTCCTGCGGGGCGGGACTCCGGCCGCGGGGGCATGGCGGTGCTTGTGGTGATCTGCAGCATGAAGATGGTTCCGGCGTCGCGCCGCCGCCGAACGGGATCGATGGGCGAACTCCCGTGGCAGGACCCGCGACGGCGCGGCAGCATCCGGACCGGCCGACGCTTGTCACGTACGATCGATACGGACGGGAAAAACTGCTGATCAACGGGCTTGTATCCATGCCTATGGCTCAACGCGCCGCGCAAACGCGGTGTCGCTTGCCCGCGCGGCCGGTGTCGCCGAACATCCGGACATGCGCCTCGAACACCTCGCCCTTTGGACACCGCGGCTGGAACTACTACGGGAGTACTACGTCCGCCACTTCGCTTGTACAGTGGGGCCCCGCTACGAGAGTCGCACCCGCCCTTTCCGCTCGTACTTCCTCACGTTCCCCGGCGGCGGCCGCCTCGAGCTGATGGAGCAACCCGGACTCGAGCCGCCGACCGACGCCCCCGCCGCCGACCGCACCGGCTACGCTCATGTCGCGCTCTCGCTCGGCAGTGAGGCGGCGGTGCGCGCCGCGACCGAGCGGCTCCGCGCCGCCGGCGTGCGCGTGCTCGGGGAACCGCGCCGCACCGGCGACGGTTACTACGAGAGCGTCGTGCTCGACCCGGACGGCAACCGCATCGAACTGACCGCCTGAGCAGGCGCGAGCTGCAGGCCACCTCGCCAAGGTGGCCCGTGCGAGATCACGCCCTCGTCTTCAGCAACTTCTCGCGCGCGACAAGGAGCAGGAAGCCGGTGAGCAGCACGAACGGCACGAGCGACAACGCGTCGGCCCAGGGGCCATCATAGAACGGATTCACCGCCTCCGCCCACGCGGCGATCCGCGCATCGAGCGAGCTGAAGACACCGGTGAGCAGCGCGATCAGGATGCCGGCGATGGCGCCGCCGGCGATGTAACCGGAAGCCAACAACACGCCGGGGCTCTTGTCGCTCTCCGCCGCGAGCTGCGCCTCATCCAGCAGCGAATGGCGCAGTTCATGGCGCTTCCGCCGGTCGACCAACCACCGCACCAGCCCGCCGACAAAGATCGGTGTCGACGCCGACAGCGGCAGATATACCCCCACGGCGAACGCGAGCGACGGAATGCCCGAGAGCTCGAGGGTGACCGCGATGAAGACCCCGAGCAGGACCAGCGCCCACGGCAGCTGCCGGTCGAGAATGCCCTTGATGATGTAGCTCATCAGCGTGGCCTTCGGCGCCGCGTACTTCCTCGCCTCGGTCCCGTCGGGGCGTTTCGTATACGAGCCGTTGATGCCCGGGTCGACCAGCCACACCGCGGCGCCGGTCGCATTGACGAGGTACTTTCCCGCCGGGCCGCCGGCATCGTCGGTCTTGTGCCAGGAACGATAGGTCGCGGCATCCGCCGCCGCCTGTGGACCCTCGAGCCGCTCCGAGCGCGCACCCGCCAGTTCCTCCTCCGCGACCCGCAGCCCCGGCGCAACCTGCGCCGCGGGCACATAGACGGTGCCGTCGCGGTTGAGCACGAGCAGGATCGGCCCGAGCGCGAGCGCCGAGACCAGCGCGCCGACGAGGATCGCGTACTGCATGAGCTTCGGCGTGCCACCGACGAGGAAGCCGGTCTTCAGATCCTGCGAGGTCGTGCCGCCGTTCGACGAGGCGATGCACACAATGGCACCGACCGACAACGCGCCGACGTATGCCGCCCCGCCCGTGCGGCCGATGAGCAGGAACACGAGGCACGTCAGCAGCAACGTCGCCACCGTCATGCCCGAAATCGGGTTGGAGGAGGAGCCGATCTCGCCGGTGAGCCGCGAGGAGACCGTCACGAAGATGAACCCGAACACCACGATCAAGAGCGCCCCGAGCACGTTCATCTCGAGCGGGCGCGCCAGCGTGATCGCCGCGATCAGCGCCACGGAGCCGATTGCCACGAACTTCATCGAGAGGTCGCGATCCGTGCGCGCCACCGCGGCGCCGTTCGTCGGTTCGCCGCGTGCGCCGCGGAAATCCGCGAGCCCGGCGCGCAACCCATGCCAGATCGTCGGGATCGAACGAACGACACTGATGATGCCGCCCGCCGCCACCGCGCCGGCGCCGATGTAGAGCACGTACGCGCCGCGGATCTGGTCGGGGCTCATCTCGGAGATCGGAATGGTGCCGGGCGCGAGCGGTCCGGACAGTTTCTCGCCGAAGAACTTGATCAGCGGAATCAATACAAGGTACGCCAGCACGCCACCGCCGCACATGATGGCCGCGATGCGGGTGCCGATGATGTAGCCCACGCCGAGCAGCTCCGGCGAGACCTCCACGCCCACCGAGCCGCCGTTGAAGGGCGCGCCGAAGACCTTGTTCGCGACATCCTTCCAGCCGCGCAGCGCGACATTGAGCGTCTTGTAGAGCAGCCCCACGCCGAAGCCGGTGAAGATGACCTTCGCGCCCGGCAGTTTGCCGACGCCCGCCGCCTCCGTCGCCCGCAGTTCCGCCTGCGCCGACTCCGAGGCCGCCGCCCGGCTCTCCGCGGAGGCGCCCGCGATCAGCACCGCCGCGCACGCCGTGCCTTCGGGATACTTCAGCACGCCATGTTCCTTCACGATCAACGCCCGCCGCAGCGGGATCATCATGAGGATGCCGAGCAGGCCGCCGAGCACGCCGACCAGCATCACGCGGGTGATCTCGAGATCGAAGCCGAGGATAAGGATGGCCGGCATCGTCGCCCCCAGGCCGAACGCGATCGACTCGCCCGCCGAGCCCGCGGTCTGGGCGATGTTGTTCTCAAGGATCGAGGCGTCGCGCCCGCCGAGTTTCGACCAACCGCGAAACAGCGCCAACGAGATCACCGCCACCGGGATCGATGCGCTCACGGTCAGGCCGACCTTGAGCACGAGATAAAGCGAGGAGGCGCCGAACACGATCCCCAGCAGCGTACCCGTGATCAGGGCACGCGCCGTGAACTCGGGCAGAACCGTGGAAGCAGGGATGAACGGCTCGAAGCCGCGGGGCGGTCTGGTTTCGTCGGCCATGGGCGATGGTGCCCGATGACCGCAGGAACCATGCCCCGCCGCAACGCCGGACTGGCGCGGTTCGCCCGCCTCGCCCCACCCGCCGCGTCATCGGCGCCGGGTGCCACGGGCGACGCGGGCCGCCAGGGGCGCGCGACTGACCGGACCGGCGACGCACTTCGCCTTCAGCACGAGCACCCGCCGGGGACCGGCGAGCCGGCGGCCACCGGTTTCTGCATCACCTTCAGGTTG